>JAESSZ010000347.1 GCA_016763875.1 Nannocystaceae bacterium | reverse complement strand
TACTCGAGCAGACGCCCTTGATACCCGTTGCCAGCCTCGACCCCTTCGGCCGGGGTTGTGTAGGCGGCCTCGATCTCCGTCGCTCCTTGCACGGACATGCAGTTTTGTTCCTGGTGGGTGCCCCCCGATGAGAACGACGTGGTCGTGATCCCAAGATGGACGCTCGTATCTGGAGGCAGCGCATCGAAAATCGCGGTGACGAAGTCGGGAAGAGTCTGGGCCAGATTCGATTGGTACCCACACATGGAGCCCGAGTTGTCGATGACAAACAGGAGGTCGACCGCCGTGCAGCCTGCGTCCACGGGGAGATCGTCCTGGGTTCCGACGTCCAACTTGAGACCACCGTCCGTCGACGGTTCACCCGTGCCTGAGTCCGCCAGCCCGTCCTCGGACTCGCCGTCACCTGGCTCCGAGGTTTCGTTGGACACCGTGTCCCCAGAGCCGGAGGTCGCGCCGTTCGTCGGCGAGTCCACCGAGCCACTGAGCGTCTCTTCCCGCGGTGGCTCGCCACAACCGAAATGCCCGCACAAGAGCGCGGGAGCCCCCAGGATCAGCCAGTATCGTGCGCTCGCGCCGGGCATCAAAGACCCAGCTCGCGCAACGGGGCCGTCGGATCACCGGTCGCCGCGTTTTTCTTTCACGCGCGTTTTCGGCCGCTCGACCGCTCAAGACAGCGACCGGGTCATCCCGCAGAGGCGACAAGACCGCGGACCAGCGCCTGTACCGACCGGCTTCCGGCGTACCCACAGCGGCGCTCGACCTCCACACCATCGCGGAAGACGAGCAAGGTGGGCAGGCTGCGGATCCTCAAACGAGCCGCGAGGCCGACTTCAGTGTCGGCGTTCGTTGTTGCGATTCGCAGATGAGGTTGCACCTCGTCGACCAGCGTTTCTAGAACGCGGACGAGCTCGCGACATGGCCCGCAACGCGGCGCACCGACCTCGAGGAGAACGGGGCCCTGCGCGTGCTCGATCAGCGCATCAAAGTTGTCTTCGGTGACGTCAAACAGGACGGACATGCTCTCTTGGAGCCATCACCTCGTCCTGCTGTGACTGCACGCGTGCACGAATCGCCGCACGAAGCCGGGACAGCCGTTTGCGCGCTGTCGCAGGTGCTATCCCCAGTCGCGCGGCCGCCTCTGGCGCCGTCCATCCTTGCGCGAGGACGAGCCACACGAGCACACGGTCGCCCGGTGCGACGTCCTGCACAATGGCCCGCAACTGGTCCAGCCGCTGCGCGCGTTCAGCCTGGACCTCCGGGTCGTCGCACACACACGCGAGGTCGGCATTGTTGTCGTGCAATCCCGGGGAGTTCTTGCGCCCTCGTGTGCTGCGGCCACACGCGCGGCTGACCATCGTAGACAGCCACGCTTCCACGCTCCCCTCGCCACGGAAGTCGCCCAAGTGCGCGATGGCGGCTACCCAGGTGTCCTGCACGGCGTCGCGCGCGTCTTCCTCGGTGCGGCAGCAACGCCGCGCCACGCAAGAAAGTCGATCGGCCAGGCAAACGCTAGCGCGTTCCAGTGCACGCACATCGCCTGCACGGGCCAACCGGACCATCGCCTCGGGATCACAGATAGGATCCAACGCTCGTTTCACACCACGGGGAGCCATCAAGTCGACCGGGTGTGACATACACTCACTGCTTTATTTGCCAAGCCTTCAGTGCCTCGGCGGCATCTTCCGGCGTACCCAGCGTTACTACCGCAAAGACCTCGGGACCTGACGCTTCGCGCCCTCGTAGCGTGCCCAGGTGCGTCACACTTCCAGGGGCGAGTATACCGCTGAACGCCAGCGACATTCTCTCACTCGGCTTGAGCAGGCGCATCTCGACTTCGAGCTCCACCGTCGAGCCCCTCGGCCGTCCATTGACGTCCACGGCAAAGGACTGGTCGTCGGCCAGATTCCCGACTTCGATCCGCATGGGCGTGCCTGGATGCCCGAGCAATGCGGGCGCGGATAGCACGGTACACGCGTGGGCCTTGCAGTCGGCAGCATCGAAGACCCCCGCCGGAAGCGTCGAGGTCGTCGCAGGCCCGTGGGTGTCGAGAACAAACAGTTGAAGCCCGACAAAACGGTCGTCACCCGGCTGGACCTCCGAGCCCGGAGAGAATGAGACCGAGTCGCATTGGCTGCTGGCGTCAGGTTCGGACGTGATCGTGGCAGGAGTGGACGATGCCGGAGTGGACGATGCGCATGCGAAAGCGAGTGCGCTAACCGACAAGAGAACGAGAGCAGGGGGAAAGATCATGACGTCGCATCTCCTGAGCAAGCTTGATGCCAACCGAGATTCCGGGACATTACCGTCTCCACAACGTCCACAGACGACAGGAGGACTCCCCCCCGCTCGAGCCCATGCCAAGGTGTCAATCGCCTCCGCCCCGCGGAGAGCCGCGCTATAGTTGGATCCGATGACGCAAAGAGTTCGTCTCGCTTGGATCCTCGGCACTTCGGTCGTTTTTCTCGCCTGTGCAGACGACAGCGAAGACGCCGCGGGCGGAACGCAGGGGACCGCGAACAACTCCCGAGACGACGGCAGCGTCGACGACGACGGTCCGGACAGCACGCCTTCCGACTCTACCGGAAACTCGGACGACAGCCCGGAACCCACCGCTGGTTTTCCCACGCCCGAACTCGACGACTGCATCGTGGACGGGTCGTCGGGCCAACACACGTTTTCTTGCGGGGGCCTCACCTACGACGTCTCGATCCCGGGCACGTGTCTGTCGTCGGCGTGTGGATTGATCGTCGATATCCACGGCCGCACGGTCAGCGGCAAGATCCACGACAACAACACCAACATGCGCGCACTGGGGCTTGAGCGCGGCTACATCGTGGTGCAACCCAACGCCAACCCCCAGGTCCCGGACTCGGCGTGGTCCGCAGGCGATGATGCAGCGGTGATCGATTTCACCGAGCGGATGATCGCAGCGTTCCACGTCGACAGTGCACGTGTGCACGTGACTGGCTTTTCCCAGGGCGGCTTCATGACGTGGCGTCTCGCGTGCAACTCGGAGTTGTTTGCCTCGGTGGCGCCTGCGTCGGCGTGCGGCGGAGAGCTGGACAATGCCGACTGCAACTTCCAAGACGGAAGCGGACCAAGCCGCGTTGTCCCCATTTTGTATACACACGGGACGGCGGACGCCAGAATCACCTTCGCCTGTGCCGCCCCTCGCCGCGACGCGGTGGTAGGCCACTACGGATTGGACGGACCGCAGCCCGTGGCCGACGGAAACGGCCATGAATGGACCCGCTATACGGGAGCCGACGGCATGGTGCTTGAGTTCATCCAGTTCGATTACCGCGCGAGCGCCGAGGCTCTCGACGGCCACTGCATCGTCGGCGGCCAGGACCCGGGCACGGAGCCCGGCCAGATATTGCCGATCAACTGCGTGGACGAGCCCGCGTTTGTGTGGGGCGAGGCGGTCATCGATTTCTTCGAAGCCCACCCGCGACCATGAGTCCCGACTAGCTACTAGCTACTAGCTACGGGGACGGGGACGAAAGAACGGAATCGGAGCGGGGTAACGTCGACCGTTCAACACGGCCCCGATCGCGGTGGAGCGGACAAAGAGGTGATACGAGCCGAGTAGCGTGGGTGCCATCACGCCCAATACGATGGCAACCTTGAGTAGGGCGGGCGCGTTCCACTCGGACATCAGCCCTGGTAGCCAGATAGCCAGCGGCAGGTGCAGCAGGTACAGCCAGTACGAGGCGTCGACCAGGTACCGAATCTTGGCCGATGGGCGTTCGAAGTGACGTAGGAACAAGCCGAGCAAGCCGAACACCAGCAGCCATACGATAAGCCCACCACTGACGGCCGCGACCACGCGAGCGAATGCTCCGTACGGGGCACCGCTCCAAACCGCACGCAGGGCCAGAAAGTTGGGGAGGAAGAGCACGGTTGCGACGGCACACTGCGTCCACGCGAACCGCGAGAAGGTTTTCAGTAGACCGCGCGATCCATACAGGAGCCAACCGAATCCGAAGAACACGAAGTAGGCGCTCAACGTCGGAAACTCGGGCATGAAGGTGGCCGAGGTGTCGAACGATGCCGTCCGCATGGGAAGCAGAGTCAACGCGGTCAGCCCAGCGAGCAGCACCACGCGCCAACGCGAACCGGTTATCCGCTCGAACACAGCACGACCACGCGCCTGGACCGTCGCAGGGAGCATCTCGACGAGTCGTGCGCACAGCAGCGCCGCCACGTAGAAATACAGCAAGTAGTACAGAAACCACGGGCGAATGGTGTTGGCCTGCGCGTAGGGACTATGCATCGCGGGGGGCACGCTGGACCACGCCCCTGCGATGCCCACCTGCGTCGTCGATGTCGCGAATACGAAACCCGCTCGGGTGATCGGATACACCACGAGCAAACCGACGATGAACGGAAGTCCGATTCTCGACAATCGGTTGCTCATCAGGCCGAGCGCGCCACGCCGCTCGTAGAGCATTGAGCTGAAGTACCCCGCCATCACAAAGAACACCGGGATTCGAAACGCGTGAATCGACACAATCGCGAGATCGCAGATCACACTCGTGTTGGCATCCAGATACGGCCACATCTCCCCGAGGGATCGCAGCGGCCCGTAGGAGACCATTGCATGCAGCGCCAGACCGAGCAGCATCATGACGGCACGCAAGGCATCGAGTCCGTGGAGCCGATCCCCACTCGCTTCAGTCCTAACCGGCGCGCCCATTCCACCGAAGTGTACATCGGCGTGCCGTCATTTGGAGCATGCAAAGGGATGCACTTCGTGCACATTCCACTTAGCTTCACGCACATTTCCTCTTGGCGGTGATGCGTCTGAGGTGGAACTGCGTTTGGGGCGTTTGGGGGCAGGTGTGATCGATCCGAGCACGCCTCGGGGGAAGTCTCACGGTAGTGCTCGCAAATTCTCGACGTCCCATATTGGGCTCGTTGAGAGACCTGTCCCCGAGAGCGGACACTCGGTCTACCCTTCGGCGACAGGGTAGTCCGTGTATCCCTCGGCTCCCGGCGTGTACAGCTTGTCGTAGTCCGGGTCGGCCAGCGCCTGTCCGCGCTTCATGCGGGCGACAAGATCCGGGTTCGATACAAACGGCCGACCAAACGCGACCAACGCCGCCTTGCCCTCGGAAAGCACTTGCTCGGCTCGCCCCGCATCAAACCCGCCGTTGAGGATAATCGGCCCCGTGAAAGCAGCCCGAATCGCAGCCTGGGTTTCGGGTTCATCGTCGGCACCAGAGCCGACAAGGTGCACGTAGGCCACCCCTTGCGTTTGGAACGCGGTGACGAGACCAACGTACTGCGCTCGCACGCCATCGTAGGTGGGCATGTCGTTGAAGCCGCTATGCGGTGACAGC
Source organism: Nannocystaceae bacterium (assembly GCA_016763875.1). GTDB lineage: Bacteria > Myxococcota_A > Polyangia > Nannocystales > Nannocystaceae > JAESSZ01. Next base: position 864 of record JAESSZ010000347.1, on the reverse strand, counting down.
CGCACGCCCACCCGGCGATTGCCGATAGCGTCGCCCACCGCCTGGGTCACCTCGATCAGGAAACGGTTACGCGCCGCAGTCGAACCGCCGTACGCATCGGTTCGCTTGTTGGTGCCTGGGTTCAGGAACTGCTCAAGCAGATACCCGTTGGCGGCGTGCAACTCGACCCCGTCAAAGCCGGCCTCAATAGCGTTGCGCGACGCCTTCACAAACTCGTCCTTCGCTTGGGCGACATCGGAAAGCGTCATCGCGCGCGGCTCCGGGTGCGGCATCGGGCCCTTTTGATCGGTGTACATCTCGCCCCCGGCTGACACCGCGCTCGGGGCCACAATCTCGCCGCCGCTCGGCAGGTTCAGCGGGTGCGCGACCCGACCCACGTGCATCAACTGCGCGAAGATTTTCCCGCCTGCCGCATGCACCGCGTCGGTCACCTGCTTCCAGCCTTTGACCTGCTCGCCATCGAATAACCCGGGGATCCGCGCGTACCCCAGCCCGTTGGCGCTGGGCGCGATGCCTTCGCTGACGATCAGCGCGGCGCTGGCCCGCTGCGCGTAGTACTCAGCCATCAACGCATTGGGGACGTTGTGCGGGGCCCGGCTGCGCGTCATCGGGGCCATCACGATCCGGGAGTCGAGTGCCAGCCCGCCAAGATCAAAGCCGGAGAACAATGTGTCGTGCATACCCCTGGTTTGAGCCCGAAACACCCCTCGCGAAACCACATAAATTTCTGGAAACTCCATAAGATTGGAGTATGGTGTTTCGCGGTACAGGCGCGTGCTCGACCTCGACATCACCCTCAGGGCGAACGCATCATAACTTAAGGAATTTGGATCACTTACGGCATGAGTTGCGCGAGAGGGGGAC
>JAESSZ010000346.1 GCA_016763875.1 Nannocystaceae bacterium | reverse complement strand
GTCGGCTTCGCACAGCGCGTCCAGGGCAGTGCCTATCTGCGCAGTGGCAAACTGGAGGAGGCGGTCGCGGCGCTGCAGGGCGCTCGTGACCGCATGCGCGGCCAAGACGGCTACGCACTGGAGCGCGGGGTACTGCACACTGATCTGGCCCGCGCGCTCGCCCGGTCAGGCAAGCCGGACCATGCGGCGCGCATGGCCATCGAGGCCCGCTCGATTCTCAAGGCGGCGGGCGGTGAGGCGCCGGCCGCTTTGCTCGCCCAGTTCGACCGAGAGTTTCCCCCTACTCGTTGACCCTCACTGGATCTGACAATGACCGAACAAACCACCGCCGACGCACAAGCGAACATCAACCTCGACAACGTCGCAGTCATTCAAGTCACGACCGAGCTCCACAACAAGAAATTGGTCCTCAAGGTCGAGGGCAAGACGTTCGCGACCGTCACCGACAAGATCTGCAAGAACAAACGCCCACCCACCCAGATGCGGCTAAACGTCGCATACCTGACCAACGGAGACACCATCACCGGGACATGGAGAGGCGACGGTACGAAAGGTACGTTCACAGACGACCCGCGGAGGGAGTCGATCTACGCGGACTTCCCGGTACCCGACGTCGGGGCAAAGCGAGTCAGCTACAACTTCACGATCGTCGATACCTCAGGTCATGAGCGCCACGACCCGATCGTCATCGTGTTCCAAGTCGAGACCTGCTAGCGCTCCTCGCACCGGCCGCGTTCGTACTCGCTCGCCCGCGAAGCTCAACGTGCGCGTGTTCGGGATGAACTTGGATGCGGTCACGACCGTCGTCGGGCGAGACCGCGTCCAACTCTAGAACCGCCGGACTAGCAGCCAACCGCCATCGACAACGCGACCGTCGGCTTGCAAACAACTGCGTCGTCGTCGACGACGACTTCGGATTCTGCCGTATTGGAGAAGCACGTGACGTTCGCGGCCGCGGTTCGCCAACTCCACGGAATAGCGGCCCGCAAACTCGTCTCGACGAGCAACTCGGACTCGGTATCCGAGGGACACGCGATAGTGGGCCCCTCGAAAACGCGCGGCGGCGAGGGCAACGTGCAGGGGGCCGGCGGCAACTTGACGCACGCGACCTGGGTTGCGCGCAACCCGATCGTACCGTCCGCCCCACACACGGTGGCGACCTCAACGAGGCGCCGAAGGGGCGGGGCGCCGTTCGGTATCACGGCCTCACCTGAGTTACTGGAGCCGGACGTATCCGAACCACCGGAGTCCGCCGCGGCATCGCCCGATCCACCGCCGTCGTCAGCACCAGCGCACGCGCCCACGCAAAGCGCGATCGTAGTCGCAACTGCCAAGCCAGCGGGCCGCAACCGGCCAGCCCCCGCCACGACACCAATCTCGTCCCCGAACTCCAACAAACGTTTTTGGGCGAGACGATACCCTGGCTGCCACGACATTCGGCCCACCCGTCCTGCGTCGAAGCGTCGTCGACATCCGGTGGGCAGCGCATGTTCACCATGACGCGTGCTCCCCACCGCGACAAGTACAGCGCCCGCGGTCTACCTGCCGCGCCACCTCCTGGTCAGCTCAGCTTCTTCAACTGACGACACTCGCGACGGGGGCGGTGCGCAGCGCCGTGGTTGAGGTTCGTTGGCGATGCCCGCCTCGCGGTGTTGTCGAGCAATACGGGGAGTGCTGCGAGGCGGAGATTGGGTGCGGCGGCGGTCAGGTCTGGCCGACTTGGATTGCTGGGGGCGGGATCGAAGGCCCGCGAAAAATACGCTACGCGAAATCCCAATTCAAAACGCTAAGCGCCGGCGGGGACTGCTCATTTGATGGTGGCCATGAAGTCAGCCAAGTCGTCGGGGAGAATCCCGATCGCCGGAAACAAGAACGCCAGATCGTCCTTTTTGGGCCGACGGCCAAAGGCTGCTTGCGCCGCAGGGTAGAAGTCCTTGCCTCGCGCAGTAAGGAGCCACTTGGGAACGTCAAGGTTCACAGCACCGGAACTGTAGGAAACGGTGACGACCGACGTATCGAAAGGCGGTCTCGTTTTTCCGTTACTGACTTCCGAATCGCGGAGCGCCTTTAGCTTAGGCTCCAGAGTCGACGTTACCGCAGAGGCAATGTCCTGGAGGTGCGCCGCGGCCAGCCCTGCGACACTCTTCAAGTCGGAGTTAGAAAGCGGCTGACGCAGATTGGCCTGTCCCATTGATCCCGTCCGGGATGGGGATAGGCGCTCCCGCCTTCACAGATTCCACGTACAGAACGAGCGGATCGAAAAGGAAGTTCTCGATAGAGTAGCGACACAAGACAAAGATGGCCGCCTGTGCCGGGTTTCCTGTGTCCAGGTCGATGAGGCCACGGACAAGTCCTGAGACACTTCCACTTCGCATGTCCTGAACCCTGTCGATGATCGCTTGGCAGCCACCGCCACCACCGGTTTTGTTTGCCCCGCTGACCCCGGCCACAATCGGTTGAAGTACCAACGACGGTTGTGTGCGTGGCGTCTTTGGGCGAAGTCGGTCGACGGCTACATAGAAGTCTTGGTCGGCACGGTCTTCAACGTAGACGAGTCGTGCGGCCTTCATGGCCTCGACCACAAAGCCGGCGATCGCTCCAGTCGCATGTGCGCGAGTGCACTGCGTCACTGCGCTCGATGCCATCAGTCGGAGTGAGCCTTCGATAGCAAGGCCTATCGTGTCGATGCGATGAATCGCGAGAACGACCTTCGTTGAACTCGCGCTGAGAGACTGGAGCAGGTCGAGGAACCCCTGGATCTGGCTTGGGTGAAGATGGGCGTCGGTCTCGTCAAGCAGCAGGAGTTTCGGCGGCCTCCCTCTATTCGCAAACAGCGAGATCAAGATGATCCCTAAGGTCGTCTGCTCTCCTGATGAAAGCTGCGAGGGCGGAATGAGCTCTCCACCTACCTTTGCAAGAACGGTGTATGACTGGTCGAAGCCGGTTGGCGGGTTGAGTCGGAAGTCGACCCCTGATGCCTCAAGCTGGCCGTTTACCAGAGCGACTGGGTCGGGATGGTCCTCGCTGAGCTTGGCCTCAGCGTCTTCAGATCCGAATCTTTGGCGAGCCTGGCGATGCTCGTCAGGTGCTCAAGTGCGAGCCTGCCGAGTTGCCCCGTGGAAGCCGTATACTCAAGGCTCGAAAGTACCGCTTCGATGGGAAGGAGATCTACGATCTCTCCGAGTGACTTTCCCGGAAGTTCGTCGAACGCCGGGCCCATCGCAGCTCGGATAGCCAGTACCTCTGCGTCCCTGGAATTGTTCCTCCTAATCGACCCCCGCTTCTACTGCACGCCCTCCACTGCCAGGTTCCGCGGCACCTGCCCTTCTGCGACGTGGGCCAGCACTGGGTGGGCACTTCTCTTGACGATCGCGAGAGAGATTTCTCCCGCCATCGCACCTCGGTTCGCCTTGCCCTCGCGGTGCGATGGCGCAGTCTGCCCATATGGATGGACATGGTGGGTGTGCTCGGCGAGGAAAGCAGGCGGCCGCGACCGCGTGGGCAAGCAGCGCGAGTCTTACGCTCGCGCTGGGGTGCGGACCGTCGCTCAGTGATGGTGACAGCGGCGACAGCGGTGCCGACACTGGGGCGCCAGCGGTCGAGGACGGGGAGTCGGGCCCGATGCTCGGTGAAGACTGCGCGGCGTATCTGGACACGATGGAAGTGGGCGAGCCGCGAACGTTGGTGGTCCGCAACAGCACTTCGGCTCCCGTGTACCTCGCCGGAGCGGCGGGCTGTTCGCAGCAACGATTTGCCATTGTGGGTGACGACGGCACTGCCCCTGCGTCCTTGTGTGACTGCGAATATGTGATGACGGACGAGTCGTGCGGTGTCTGCAGCTCGTGTCTCGACACTGCGTTACGGATCGAGCCCGGGGCTGAGTATAGCGAGACCTGGGACGGTGCAGTCTACGTGCAAGGAGCGATTCC
>JAESSZ010000345.1 GCA_016763875.1 Nannocystaceae bacterium | reverse complement strand
TTTCTTCGCTGCCTTCTTTGCTGCCTTCTTTGCTGCCTTCTTCTTCGGCGCAGCCGCAGCCGGTGCAGCCGACTCCCACATTGCAAACGCCGCACCCGTAGGATCGGCGTAGACAGCGTAACGACCCATACCTGGGATCTCGATCACGCCCGCGTGCTTGGTGCCGCCAGCCTTGTCGGCCTTGGCCATCGCTTTGTCGATGTTGTCGACCGAAATGTAGCCGAGCCAATGGTCGGGGAAGGACTCAATCGGCTTACGCTGCATCCCGCCGAACGGGCCGTTCTTGCCCGAGAGCATGGTGTACGTCACCCCATCGGCGACCTGCACGTCTTGGTATTTCCAGCCGAAGACCGCAGCGTAGAACTTCTTGGCGGCGTCCGGATCGGAGGTGTTCAGCTCGTAGTGTTCGATGCTCATTCGTTGGGACCTTGGCTCGGGCACCTCGTGGTGCGTGTGCAGGGCGGGCCGACAATACAACGCTTTTTCCTCGGAAGGATCGAATGCTGAGCCGAAGCGACCCGCGACGACCCGCGAGCGGGGTATGATGGTGGGGTGGACGATTCGGATCCGCTCGGCCTCATCGGCCAGACGCTACGAGGGTCGTGGCAAGTCACGCGCCTCGTCCACACCGGTGCGATGAGCCTCGTGTACGAGGCGAGCACCGCCGCGAGCAACCGACGCGCCGCCGTCAAGTGCTACGTCGGTCTCGCTGATGTCCCGCAAGATCTTCAGAACAGTCTTCGGGAGGCGTTCATCACCGTTGGCCGCGATGTGGCCCGACTCGCTCGCGCCTACGACGGCCTCGTTCAACCGCTTGGGGGAGAGTGGCTGCCGATGGACAACGGCACGGAGATCCCCTGCATCATTCTCGAGTGGCTGGAGGGGAACACCCTCGAGGCGTTGCTCGAGGCTGAGGTCGGGCATTTTCGAAGGACTGCCTCTGAGGTTCTTGAACTGATGGCGGCCCCACTCGAAGCGATCGCGGCTGCACATCAACTCGGCTTGGTCCACCAGGATATTAAGCCGAGCAACTTCTACGTCTGTGGCGACACCATCAAGGCGGGCGTCGAGATTCGGATCCTCGACCTCAACCTAGCCAAGCTGGAACGTGCGGGCGAGGAGAGCGTCCCTCGGCCAAGCGTCCTGTTCATGACGCCCCACTACGCCGCGCCCGAGCAATTTCGTGGCGACGACCCGTTGATCGGGACGTCGACCGATGTGTTCAGCCTCGCGCTCGTGCTCATCGAACTGATGGCGGGATACGGCCCGGTCATGCGCGGCACGAGCATCGAAGAGCTCCAGCGCGCGAGCGAAGACCCCGACGAGCGACCAAGTCCGCGCACGCTCGGTTTGGACGTGCCCAACACGGTCGAGGCAGTGTTTCGGCGGGCGCTGGCGGTCGACGTCCGGGAGCGTTTCCGCAGCGCGGGCGCCTTCCTGCGTGCCCTGCATGCAGCGGTCGCGGCCGAGGGCCGAATCACTTCGTCGGCGATCAGTCGGGTCTCGGGCGTACTCGAATTTGAGCCCGATCCCGAGTCCCCACCCCGTGTCGTGCAGGCCCCGCTCGCTTCCCCAACCGGGACGCAGATCGCGCCATTACCGCAGGACAATCCTAGAATCACTGGGGAAACCGTCATTGCCCAGGCGCCCGCGGTGACCGGACATACCGTCCTCGCGCGGCCGCCGACCCGCGAAGACCAGTAAAATCCGGAATTTGCGCGGTCCTGCGCTACCGCGGCGGCGTGTGTCCGTCTGATCCAGCGACGTGCCGATCTCATCCGCGAATTCGGTGTCGGCGCCCACCCAGTGCTGCGGCTGCGCGTCCGACTTACCCCGCGAGGCGGCGTTTTGCGTGGAGTGCGGCCGCGCCCAGCCGAGCGCCGAGCCGCCCGTTGCCGCCAACACTCAGCCCCCCTCAGACGATCTCGCGGTCGAGCTGTGCGTGGACGACCTGGAGATCTTCGAGCTTATCGAAGAGCCCGCGGCAAGACGGCACGTCGACACCCGTCGCGTAACGATACGCGCCGCGCTGAGCTCCTCCAAGCGTGGTCGCGCTCACCGAGCTCCCCTCCCCCTGCCGCCCAGGCGCCCGCGGGCCGTGGTCAAGCGCGCCAGCGCGTCCAAGAGACCCGGGCCGACGCCCACGGCCGCTGCGCCTTGGGCTCCGTTTGGCGTTGAAGGGCATCTGCTGGGGTCGCAAGGGCCGGGCAAACCGTCGTGTCCCCCGTGCTCGCTGAACCCACGCCGTTCTGGGAGGCCCCCCCGGCTGGCGACACAGCGGTTGGCCCCATCCCTACGCTGTGATTCTTAGCCCTGCGTCGTCGGCCGGCTTGCCAAACGCAGCGATTCGCTGAAGCATCGCCGCAGCGCGAAGATCGCGTTGGGAATACCGTGTGATCGCGTCGCTTCGGACCAAGCGTGGAGCGCCGAGCAAGCCGCTTTGGCTGGCTCTGGCTCGCGATGCTCGTCGTTGTGGCGCTGGCCCCCGTCGCCCGTCCCCGATTGGCCGCCGCGGACGAGCCAATCCGCTTGTGGCACGCCTACCGCGGCGAGGAGGAGGCGGCACTCAACGAGATCGTCGCGGATTGGGACGGCTCGGTCGATGTGCTGGCGTTGCCCTACGACTCGATGGCCAACAAGCTCGGCGCCGCGATTCCGCTGGGCGAGGGTCCGCACCTTTTCATCGACTCCCACGAGCGACTCGGGGACTACCGGCGACGGAAGATCATCGCTGCCGTGGGTGACGCACTGCAGCCTTCCGCATACGGCGAGCAAACACTGACCGCGATCACATCGGACGGGGTGTACTGGGGCGTGCCGCTGTCGCTGAAGTGCGTCGCGCTGTACCACAACCCGCAGCTTTGGCCGGACGTCCCCGACACGCTCGAGGGGTTCATCGACATCGCCGAGCAACTCGAGCAGCGCGGTCAAGACGGCGTCGTGGCCTTGGCGTACGAGGCTCGCAATCCCTACGCGCACGCGCCCATTCTTCACGCGTTCGGCGGGCAATTGCTGACCACCGACGGTGAGTTCGGGTTGGTGGGCCCGCAGGCCGAAGCATCGCTGGCTTTGGTACGACGACTGCTGGACAGCGGCACGGTCCCGCGGGACGCCGATGGTGCGCTGGTAAGCAACCTCTTCCGAGGAGGCAAGGCCGCGTTCGCGATCAGTGGACCGTGGCTCGCGGCCGACCTCGACGACTCGATCCCCTACGAGGTGGTCCTGCTGCCAGACGTCGCGCAAACAGGCACTGCGATGCGGCCATTGGTGACCGTGGAAACGGTGATGCTGTCGCCCTTTGGGGCCGTACGCGCCGATGTTCGCACACTGGCAGCGCACCTCGCCGCACCAGCCGCCGCCATGCTGCGTCAACGTCGCGCGCGCAGTGTCCCGGCCCGACTCGACGTCGCGATTCCGGAGGACGACAGACTGCTGCAGGCATTCGCCAGCCAAGCTGCCCGCGGCGTCCCGATGTCGAACCTCGCGGCGATGCGATCGACCTGGGAACCAGCCCGCAGGGCGTTGCGTAAGATCCTCGCAACCGACGTCGACATCGCGGAGGCCCTCAACGAGGCGCAACATCGATTCGACGATGTCCGGCGCCCCCCCCCCGACGCCCGCTCGCCTTCGCCGATCCTCGGCGTCCTTGGCGTGGCGCTGATGTGGGGTGCGTTCATCCTGGTGCGCCGCGTGCGAAGCGAGACGGGCAGACTGGAGCTGCGGCGCTCGTGGACCGCATACCGATACGTCGCGCACGCTGTCATTGCCGTCGGCATACTCGTGATGCTGCCGCTGGTGGTCGGGGCGGCCACCGCACTGTTTGCGGGGCCCCCTGGCGAGGTCCGCTACGTGGGACTGGCGAACTTCGCCGAGATCCTTACCGCACGCGGACGACCGTTGCTGTCCAGCGGCTCGTTCTATCTGGTGTTGATCGTCACCGTCGTGTGGACGGTCGTCAATGTCGCCTTCCATCTCGGAATCGGCCTCGCGCTGGGTCTGGTCTTGTCACGACCGCTGCTCCGGATGAAGGCTGTGTATCGCGTGCTGCTCATCATTCCGTGGGCAGTCCCCAACTACGTCACGGCGCTGGCGTGGAAGGGCATGTTCCATCGCCAGTTCGGAGCGATCACCGGCTTCATCACCGCGATCAACGACTTCCTCGGTACGAGCATTGAACCGATCTCATGGTTCTCCCGGTTCTCGACCGCATTCGCAGCCAACGTCGCAACGAACGTGTGGTTGGGATTCCCGTTCATGATGGTGGTGACGATCGGCGCGCTCACGGCCGTGCCCAAGGACGTGCTGGAAGCCGCCGAAGTCGACGGCGCCACACGCTGGCAACGGCTGTGGCACGTGACCCTACCGATCGTGCGCCCCTCGTTGATGCCCGCGGTCACCCTGGGTGCGATCTGGACCTTCAACATGTTCAATGTCGTGTTCCTGGTCTCGGGCGGCGACCCCGACGGCACGACGGACATTCTCGTGAGCGAGGCCTACCGCTGGGCGTTCACCCGTGAAGCGCAGTACGGGTACGCCGCCGCGTACGCGGTACTCATCTTCGTACTCTTGGCGGGCGCAACGCGGCTCCTCAGTCGCGCGGCGAACGGCCGCGGCAAGACGGCATGGGCCAAGTCGGACCGCGGAGGGGAGGAGACATGAGCCGGACCATGGAGCGGATCGCGGTGCACATCGTCCTGGTGGGCGCGGTGGGATTTGCGCTGTATCCCGTGCTTTGGGTCGTGGCGTTGGCGTTGTCGGGCAGCCCATCTCCCGAAGCGGCCGCACTCCCGATCCCCTCGGAGCCAACGCTCGCCCACTTCGAAGCCGTCGTGACCGCGAGCAAGACGATGAGTCACACCACGCCCCAGGTCGAGGTGTGGCTGTTTGGTCGACAACTGCTGAACTCGCTGGTCGTAGCCCTCGCGACGGCCCTCGTGGGAATCGGCATCGCGACGCCCACCGCCTATGCACTCGCGCGGTTCGAATTCCTGGGCAAGACCAGCGGCATGCGGGCGTTGCTCGCGACGCAAATGTTTCCCGCGGTCGCCAGCGCGATCCCGCTGTATCTCATCCTGGATGCGCTTTCACTGCTCAACTCGCGAACCGGCCTGGTGCTGTGTTACGCGAGCACTACGGTCCCGTTTGCGATTTTTCAGCTGCGCGCCGCATTCGAAGCGATCCCGGTCGACCTCGAGGAGGCCGCAATGGTCGACGGGGCTACGCGGTGGCAGGCCTTTATCAAGGTCGTCCTACCCATCGCGAGGCCCGCCATTGCCGTCACCGCCCTGTTCGCGTTTATGAGCGCCTACAACGAGTTCATCCTCGCGGCAACTCTGCTCGACGACGAAACGATGTACACGTTGCCGGTCATGCTGCAACGGTTCATCGGGGAGTACGATGCGCAGTGGGAGAAGTTTGCCGCGGGCGCGATCCTGGTCTCGGTCCCCGTGATGGCGCTATTTTATCTCGCGCAAAGGCACCTGGTTGCAGGACTTGCCTCGGGCGGCGTCAAGGGTTGACGCCGCCTACCCGGACCCGTCGACCAGGACCCGGCGACTAAACTGGGGGCGAGGACTCAGAGATGGGACCGAGAACGACGCGGCCTGGAACGCCGAGGGGTGCGAGCACCAAGCTAGCGTGCGTCGCTGAAGGGTCTTCGGTCGTCACCACGAGCCGGTGTGTGCCTGTCTCACCGATCCACACCGCGCCACCACCAGGGTCCTCAACCAGACCCGGACCGGACGTCGCACAGAAGCAGGGCTCGATGCTCGCGTGAGCCGCACCGTCGCTGACCACCGACAGATCGTACCAACCGGCGTGCGGGATCTCGACCAGCGTCGCGACCTCGCGTGCTTGCGGAGCCGTGAACGTATAGACGGCCCCGGGCGCGTCACAGCTCAAAGCGATCTCGCGGGTCCAGGCCTCGCCTGTCCAACGGTCGACAGGTCCACGACACAGGGCGGGGTTGGGGTGATGCTGGGGCCCCACCATCGCGAACTGGCGTCCGACTTCAGCCACACTGGTCTCAAACACCCGCTGGAAGCAGCGCTGCACCTGCGCCATGGGGTCACCTCGGTGCACACATCCGACCAGCTCGACCAACGCGTCGGTCCCGTAGGACTCGCGCACAAAATCCACGAACGCAGCAGCTTGCGGATAGTCCTCGAACGCGACCTCCCCGCGACCAAGCAGGTCGACCAGAGAGGCGTCGCGCCAAGCGGAGTCCGGCGAAGGGCACCAGTCATCGCCCAACGCTCCGGCGAGCCCCTCGCTGAGAAACCGGTCCGTCATGCCGATGTCGGAACCGGCCACAACTTGGTGCACGAGTTCGTGCCAAACAGACTGCGCCGCATCCACGGGCACAAACGTGGCATCGACCCACCCCCCGATGTAGCAGGCCTCGACGTCTCGGCACCACGGTGCCGTGTCTTGCAGCATGAAGACGTTGATCGTATCCGCGGCGGGCCGAGCGATCTTGAGCTCCTCCTCAACGAACCGGACATGTTCGTCGAAGGCAACTAGCGTTCCCGCGCACAACTCGACATTGGCTTCGGCGCCAACCGCAACCCGTTGGCCGTACCCATCCACGTCAGGAAGACGTGGCTGACAACCCAGCACCAAACCCACGGCGAGAAACGCGGGCCATGTGTGGACCCCTCGCAACTTTCAACCGCTACCTACTCAACAACGTAGCAGTTCTGAACACGACCTCCATAGCCGAATCCGGACGACCCCAGCGTCGCCGCCCGGAACTGGGCGCACCCACCGACTGGCGGACATCAAGGCGCGTGTCGGCTTGCGCGAAGATGTTCGTCACCGCCAAGGTTGATCGGCGGCGCAACCATCGCAGAGATGGCAGTGCCGACCGCCAAGGCGCGCCGCGACATTGCAGTCGCGGTCTCCCATCGCGCCTCGGTCGTTCGTGGCTTGCGATCGAGGTGCGAAGACGCGCGAAGACCACATCACCGTCTCGGTCGCCGCGCTTGCTGAATCGAATAGATGACCCGGGCAAGACCCGGCGGCGGCACGGCGCCAGTGCGGTACCGCAGTCCGAACCGACAACCGTCGCGACGGCAAACGTCCGCGTCAATCGTGACTTCCGATTCACCCTGCGTGAGCCGCAACGTCGCGGCATGCCCGACAACGACGGACTCCTGTTGATCGCGCTCAACCTCGATCAAGATCCCCGTTAGGCTGATGTCAACCGCGATGACCGACTGCGGTTTCCCTTGGCGAACGATCGCTGCGTGCAACGTCCCACGCGGGACCGCGATTCGCACCGCCGAGCGACGCTCACCGATCTGCAGCTGCTCCGGCAATCGGAGCGTCACGAGCAACGCGCTGTCCGCAGCCGTGTCCAGCCCGATGATCTCGCTAACAAAACCCGCCACCTTCGCCGCGATAGGAAAACTGACGGCCGCCAAGCTACCCAACAGTGTCGTCTCGGAGGTGGGTGGGTTGGGGACCTCGATCACAACGCCATCTGCCGTAGCCGAACGCAATCGTCCGGCGCACGACAGCGACATGTGGGCGGCGATCAGCGATGCATTCGAGTCGCTCGCGCAAGCGGCTTGCA
>JAESSZ010000344.1 GCA_016763875.1 Nannocystaceae bacterium | reverse complement strand
GGGAAGAAACTGCCCTCGGTTGGGCACGCCCAGCTCGGTTGCCACAACGTGGCCCCGTCCTCGACGCCTTGTTTGACCAGCGCGGACACCTGCTGCAGTTGCACTGGGTCGACCAGCGCACCAATGTCGATGCACTTGTCCAGCGGGTTGCCGATCCGCAGAGTCTCCATGCGTGCGCGCAGCTTGGTGATGACGGTCTCGGCGATGTCCTCTTGCAGCAGCAGGCGGGAACCCGCGCAACAGACCTGACCCTGGTTGAACCAGATCGCGTTGACGACACCCTCGACGGCGCTGTCGAGGTCGGCGTCGTTGAAGATGATGAACGGCGACTTGCCGCCCAGCTCAAGGGTGAGGTGTTTGCCTTGGCCCGCGGTCTGCTTGCGGATGATGCGGCCGACCTCGGTCGAGCCGGTGAACGCGACCTTGTTCACGTCGGGATGTCCGACAATCGCCGCGCCCGTCTTGCCCTCGCCGGTCAGCACGTTGAGCACGCCCTTGGGCAGACCCACCTTCTCGCAGATCTCCGCAAACAGCAGCGCCGTGAGGCTGGTGTACTCCGCGGGCTTGATGACGATCGTATTGCCGGCTGCGAGGGCGGGCGCGAGTTTCCACGCCATCATCAGCAGCGGGAAGTTCCAGGGGATAACCTGGCCGACGACGCCGACGGGCGCGAAGTCTGACAGCTCCGTGTCGCACAACTGCGCCCAGCCGACGTGGTGATAAAAATGCCGCACGACCAGCGGGATGTCGATGTCGCGGGTCTCGCGGATCGGCTTGCCGTTGTCGAGCGTTTCGAGCGTGGCCAGCAATCGCGAGTGACGCTGGATCGACCGCGCAATCGCGTAGAGGAAGCGCCCACGGCGGTGGCCGCCGAGTCCGGCCCAACCCGGTTGCGCCGCGCGTGCGGCCGCGACGGCACTGTCCACCAACTTGGGGGAGGTATCCAGGAGCTGCGCGAGCGGCTTGCCGGTCGCGGGGTTGATGCTGTCGAACCAGCGCCCGCCCTCGGGTTGCACCCACTGCCCGTCGATGAACACGCCGAACTTGGCGTTGTGGGCGGCCAGCCACTGCTCCGCGGGGCCACTGCCCTCCGGTGCGGGACCGTACTCCATCGTTTCGAAAATTTCGGCGACGTTGCTCATGGCGCGTCTTTCTGCTCGGGGCTCAAGTCATCGGGTGACGGTAGTCGGCCGAGTAGCGGCCGGTGACGTAGTGCTCGAGCTGCCGCTCGATGTCGCCGAGCAAGCTCGACGCACCCAGGCGGAACAACTCGGGGTCGAGGTAGGCGCGACCCAACTCGTCTTTCATCAGGGCGAGGTACGACAGCGACTGCTTGGCGGTCTTGATCCCGCCCGCTGCCTTGAACCCCACACGCTGGCCGGTGCGCTCTCCGTAAGCCCTGATCATTCGGATCATCACGAGGCTAACGGGAAGCGTGGCGTTGACCGACTCTTTGCCGGTCGAGGTCTTGATGAAGTCCGAACCGGCCATCATGCACACCAGACTCGCCTTGGCGACGTTGCGTAGGATCGCGAGATCGCCGGTTGCGATGATCGACTTGAGGTGCGCGTCCCCGCAGGCTTCGCGAAATGCCCGGACCTCGTCGTACATCGCCTGCCAGTTGCCCGTGAACAGGTGGGCGCGGTTGATGACGATGTCGATCTCGGTGGCGCCCGCAGCGACGGACGCTTCGATTTCCTTGATCCGCTGGGGCAGCGGCGAGAGGCCGGCCGGAAATCCAGCGGACACGGCGGCGACGGGAATGTTGCTGCCCTCCAGGGCCTCAAGCGCGACCGGGATCATCTCGTGATAGACGCAAACCGCGCCCGTCGTGAGACCCGCGTCGGCCATGCCGAGTGCTTCCAAGACATGGGCCTGCACGGGATTGCGCGCCTTGGCGCACAGCCGTCGGACTCGCCCGGGGGTGTCGTCGCCCGCCAGCGTCGTGAGGTCGGTCAGCGCGATAGCCCGTAGGAGCCAGGCGGCTTGCCAGTCCTTCTTGATGCTGCGGCGGCCCGGAAAACTCGCGGTGCGGCGCTCGACCGCACTGCGGTTGACCCGAACGTCCCGAACCCATTCGAGCTCCAGGGGGGTGCCCGGGTTACGGACGTGCTCGTGCTCGTCGACGGGGGTGGGGACTGCCCGCACCGCGGGGTTCTTTTTCTGTTTGTCGCGTTTTCCCATCGCCCAATCGCCTCGCTAGCGGCGAGTGTGCCCGAGGTGCGGCCCGGGAGCGAGCGGTCGCGGAGCCCCCGTGCCGATCGCGCTGGGGACCCCAACTGGGGCGGCACTGGCTCGTTTTCGCGAGCGTGCACCGCCGTGCGCGGCGGGTCTGATCACAGTTTGGCGAGGAGGCCGATGATCAGTTTCTGGAGGTCGTCGGCCGCCAGTGCGCTGTAGTGCAGCGTCTGCTCGTGCGAGAGGTCTTCTTTGCTCAGGCCCGCCGCCAGATTGGTGAGCACTGACACCGCGGCTACGCGCATGCCTGCGTGTCGAGCCACGATGACCTCGGGCACGGTGGACATGCCCACCGCATTGGCGCCCATGACCCCGAACGCACGGATCTCGGCGGGCGTTTCGAACGTTGGGCCCAGGGTGGCCAGGTACACGCCCTCTCTCAGTGCAATGCCCAGAGTCTTGGCGCCCTCGCGCAGCCACTGGGCGAGCTCGGCATCGTAGGCGCGGTCCATCGCGGGGAACCGCGGCCCGAACGCCTCGTCGTTGGGGCCGACGAGCGGGTTGCCCGACTGCATGTTGATGTGATCGGTGATCAGCATCAGGCTGCCCGGGGTCGCGTCCGGATCCAGCGCGCCCGCAGCGTTGGTTGCGATCAGCGTGGCGCACCCCAGCAGCGACAGTGTTCGGATCATTGGGACCACGGTCTGTGGGCTGTGGCCCTCGTACAGGTGCACGCGCCCTTGCAGGCACGCGACCTGCTTTCCCGCCAGCGTGCCCAGCACCAAGCGACCGGCGTGGCCCTCGACGCTCGGCACGGGGAATCCTGGGAGGTCCGCGAACTCGATGATCGTCGCGTCCTGTACCCGCTCGGCGAGGCCACCCAACCCTGAGCCAAGCACCAGGCCGACGGTGGGGGCGGCATTGGGTGCACGTTTACGGACGATTTCGAGGGCTTGTCGGGCTTGCTCACTCACGGGGGCGGGACCGTAACACCTTGAAAGCGGCCGTTTGCCTCGCCGCGCACGGTGCGCCCAACTTTCTACGTCGACGGCGTGCTCGGCAGTCGCTACAACGACGCGCATGGAGCGAGGCACACTTTCCCTGCTTGCCGTTGGCACCCTT
>JAESSZ010000343.1 GCA_016763875.1 Nannocystaceae bacterium | reverse complement strand
GTCATTGAGCCCAGGAGCCCCTGAGCCCCGCCGGCCTGGCCGCGCGGGGCTTTGTTGTGGATTTATCGGGAAGGCGTGGACGGTCTGGCGCGTCCGAGCTTCCTTGGGTGAGGGCTACGCAGTTACCCTCGCTGACAGACGCTCGCGATGGTCGCTCCCTCTCCCGCCCCTAAGCGCTCTCCTTCCCGCCGATGGCCGCTGGTGCTCGGCGCGATCGTATTGCTCATCGGGGGCGGCGTGACGGCGGCGGCCTTGCTGCTGCCCGGGTACGCGCGCGACAAGGTGCATGCCGTGACGGTCGCCAAACTCGAGGCGCTGACCGGGCAGCCGGTTTCGGTAGGCCAGGTTCAGGTCAAGTTCGGGCACGCCCGTCTCACCGACATTAAGATCGGCGATCCCGAGCACCCGCTGAGGACGTTCAATCAGGTCGATGTGAGTGTCGATCGCGACGCGCTATGGGACCGCAGGGTGGTTGTTCGCGAGGTTGTCGTCGATGGCGGTCTTGTGCAGGGGCAACGCTCTGAACTCGAGGACCTCGCCAAGCGCATTCGGAAACGCGATCGTCCCGGCCCGGCCCGGCAGACTGGCCGGATCCGGATGGTGCCCGACCGGATCCACATCCAGGGATTGACCGTCGACGTTCGCGGGATCAACGGCAATCCCGAAAGTCGTGTGGTCGGGAGGCTCGAGGCCACTGCTTGGCCGGCGCAGCGCGTGGTCCAGTTGGCGGTCGCTGACGCCCACTTGGACGATGGCGCGGGGCGAGTGGTGCACGCCAACGCCATCGCGACACAGACCGTGCTCGAGCGATCCCCGACGTTGCCGACCTTCCCGCTTCGCGTCGAGTTTTCGGGGCTCGGAACGCAGGTGACCGAGCAAATCGCCGTGGCCGGGACCGATGGCTTTGTTGAGATCTCTGACATCTCGGCATCTCGCGTCGAAATGGACCTCCAAGGGGGCTTCGCGGACCGTGGTGATGCGGGCGCCGAAAAACTGTGGTCGGTCGCCGGATGGCTGCGCCGCGATCTCTCGGAAGGCGATGTGCGCCTCACGATGGAAGACTTCGAGTTGGGTCGGGTGCCGCAGGTGCTCAGCCGTTTGCCCACCGTTGTGGACTCCGAGTACGGCACGGTGGGTGGCCGACTCGCAGTGGTCTTTGGCAATGGGATCGCGCGAGCCGAGGGCCATCTCGCTGTCGAGGGGATCAACGTCAATCACCGGACGCTTGCCCGTCAGGTGGTCAAAGGCATCGGCTTCGAGCTCGACTTCGCCGCCGAGATTGACCCTGCGGCATTTCGAGTGCGCGTACCGATAGCCTCTGTGCAGCGGGACGAGATCCGGGTGGAGGTCTCAGGTGAATTCGTTCATCCGCCCACCCGCGAGGACCGGCGGTACGACATCTCGCTCCGGATGCCTCCCGCACCGTGCCAGTCGCTGGTGACCGCACTGCCACCTCAACTGATCCCAAGCCTGCAGGGCTTTATTCTCGATGGCACCGTGCACGCCGATCTCGAGGTGCACATCGACTACGCGGACTTTGACGCGCTGAGTTTGGACGGCGATGTCGACGTGTGGGGATGCAAGGTCGTCGGACAGCCAGCTGCCGCCGATGCGGCCCGGCTGGCGCGGACCTTCACCCACACCGCGACGATGCGCGATGGTCGGACGCGAACGGTGCGTCTGTATCCGGGGTCGGGGTCGTTCACCTCGCTCGCGTTGATCTCCCCTTACGTGCAGTACGGCGTGCTGACCACCGAGGATGGTGGTTTCTATCGACATCGCGGTTTCTTACCGTCGCAGTTCGAGACCGCACTGCGTCGTAACCTCGACGCGGGGGAGGTTCGGCTCGGCGCCTCGACGATCACCATGCAGATGGTGAAGAACGTGCTGCTGTCCCATGAGCGCACGCTCTCTCGAAAACTCCAGGAGATGTTTCTGACCTGGTACGTCGAGACCGAACTTTCCAAAGAGCGGATCATGGAGATCTATCTCAACGTTGTTGAGTTTGGGCCGGGCATCTACGGGGTGACGCGCGCGGCCGACCACTACTTTGGCAAACATCCGGCAGATCTCGATCCCGCCGAAGGCGTCTACTTGGCGCTCATGCTGCCCAGTCCGGTGCGTCGACATTCTCAGTATTGCCGAGGCGAGCTGACCGACGGCTTCAAGGTCAAGATGCGGCGAATCTTGGGGATCATGCACGGCCGCGGTCGTATCGATGATCTGGACTTTGCGTTGTACGGCACTGGCGAGCTCGTCTTCGACCTGTCCGAGCGCGGCGATCCCGGGGCGTGCCGCGCTCAGATCGAGCATTTGATGGCGTCGCGGCAAGGCCAGCGGGCGGTCACGGGGCTGCTCTCCGGACTACCACCCGGGCTTCCACCGGAGCCGGAGTCTGACGGGTGAGCCTGGTCGGATTCGTGGGTGGGTTGCTGGCGATGCTGGTGCTTGCTTCACCGGACGCGGCCGCCTCGACAGCACCGGCCGACGGGCGGGACGAGCCGCTGACGTCCCAGCCCGTGCCCCCGCTCGAAAATCCGGCGGTGCGCCCCAGTCGCGGCGAGATCCTCGTCGATGCCGACGCAGCCCCTCGTCCCACCGACGTCACGCCGCGCACAGTGCACGGCGAGGCGCGTCTGGGGATGAGTTTCGGCGCGGTCATGCAAGACCCCGTGCTCACGATCCACCCGGGGCTCACCCTCGATCTGTCCGAGCGAGTGCCAGTGCGGTTTTCGATCTCGGCGCCGCTGCGCCTTCGCATGGCGGATCGGGCGCCAGACCAGGACGGCGTACTCCGTGCGCGGGACTGGGACGAGGCCGGCGACTACCTCGCAGTTCTCGATCGTTTTCACTACGGCGAGGCGTTCGTTTTTGGTGACTACGGTTGGGTCGATGTCGAGGTGCGCGCGGGCGAGTTGTCACGGATGCAGCTGGGGCACGGCAGCATTGTTCGGGGCTACGCCAACAGCACCGATATCGACCGGCGGCGGACCGGTCTCGATGCGTTGGCGCGCGTGGAAGGACGGTTGCGCGGTCAGCCGGCGGGCGCCGAGTTCGCGGTGATCGCTGGTGACCTCGCGATGCGCCAACCGCTAGGGACCCGTGGTGCGGTCGATTGGGCGGGGGTGGGGCTTGGGCTGTCGCTGGTCGGTGATCCCACCGCACCGAGGGCGCTCGCGCGCGATAGTGATCGCCCCGACGCGGTTGTGCGCGCGGCTGCGGGGCGGCTGCGTCATGAGGGCCAACGCGGTGCCTTGGCGCTGGGGGCCGATCTTTCCTACCGGGTGTCTGACAACTGGCGCTACATCGTGGTGCCTTACCTCGATGCTGTCTTCATGCCGGGCTTGGGCGCGGGCGGGCACCTCGGGACAGACGTCGAGTTCATGCTGGGTCGGCGGCGTCGTGTTCGACTGAGCGCGGTCGCGGAGCTCACGCTCGGCAGTGCTAGTTACGATCCCGACTACTTCGATCTGTTCTACCTCGCGCAACGTTGGCAGATGCAGCCGGTAGGAACGCCTGACCAACGCCCAGATACGCTCGGCGACGCCCGGCTGCCCAAGTGGGCGTGGGTGGCGGACAACGATCTGTCCGGCGTTGGCGGAGGGGGCTCGGTGCGATTTTCCCACGGCGTGGGTGTCTTCGTTGAGACCGGCTACCGTGTCCGCCCGGGACCGCTCGGCCACACGTTCGAGTCGCGGGTGGGGGTGGACCACCGCAGCGTGAGTCTGTCGATTCTGCTCGGCCATCGTGGGACCCGGCACGGCTTCGATGGCGCGCGATCCGGCACGATCGCGCGTGTCGATGCGCGTGTCCCGATCATCAAGTACCTGGAGATCATCGGTGGCGTCGGCTGGCTCTTTGCGCTGCGTACTGACACCAGTCTCGAGCCGCCAGCCGCCAGCGAGACGGGGTTGGTCACTGGCGCAGGTTTTTTCACGGTGGGCGCCGCCGGGCGTTTTCCGTGGTGAACCCGAACAAAGAGTGACGAGTCCGCTGTGGGGCGGCAAACCCTGGTCGTCCGCGCGCGATGGCGGCGGGCCGGGTACCTATGCATACGTCCTACCTCAGACTACCGCTCGCAAGCGCGCTCTTCTCCCTCGTTTTTTGTGGCTGCGTGGTCGCGGATGGCGACGCCGACGATGGTGACGATGTGCAAGCGGCGACCGAGAGTGCGGACGATGGCCCGGTGAGTTGTGTTTCGGGTCAAACGGTGGCGTGTGTGTGTGCGGGCGGTGCGATGGGAGCGCAGACCTGCGATGCCGACGGCGAAGGGTTTGGCGCCTGCGCATGCGGGGATCAGAATGATGGGCCCGGTGACGATGGGCCTGGTGACGATGGGCCTGGTGACGATGGGCCCGGTGACGATGGACCTGGTGACGATGGGCCCGGTAACGATGGACCCGGTGACGGGGAGACGGGCGCCGTCGAGGTTCCGACCTACGATCAGGTCGTATTCATCATGCAGCAGTCGTGTGGTTCCACCTTGAGTGAATGTCACGGGCGCGAGGCGTTCGGCGCCAGCTTGGAGGAGGAGTGTCGTGGGTGGGCGGCCTTCGAAGACGCGGCCATTGGCGCGCAGTTCTACGCTGGCGACAACGAGGGGCAGTCAACGGGCTGCCCTGACATGGACCTCATGACTCGCTTGCTCGATCTCAACTCTTGGCAGTGTGGTGCCGGGAGCCCGGGGGAGGGGTTGCCGCTCGTCGTACCCGGGGATCCGGACGCCAGTTACATCCTCATGAAGATCGATGGCGATGTCTGCATGATTGCGGGTGAACCCTCGCTCGTGATGCCACCGCCGGACTCCGAGATGGTGATCTCCGCGGAAGATCGCGCGACGATCGAGGCATGGATCGTCGCCGGCGCACCAGGGGCCTGAATCATGGCTGCGATCGACGAATTCTCGACTCGTTTGCTGTGGGTTAGCCTCGCGCTGACTCTGACGGCCTGTGTCGCCGCGGAGACGGGCGATGGTGACGGCGGTACCGCCGATTCGGGTGGCTCGACCGCGGACGGGCCCACGGCGTGCGAACCCGGTGTGGCGATCGCATGCGCCTGCGTCGAGGGACCTGACGGTGCCCAGACGTGTCTGGCTTCGGGGGCGGCCTATGGGGCGTGCGACTGCGGCGGCGAGCCCGGTACGACCTCGAACTCGGCAGGTTCTCAAGGGGCGGGTTCGGG
>JAESSZ010000342.1 GCA_016763875.1 Nannocystaceae bacterium | reverse complement strand
GGGCGGGACTCACAACCCCAGCAGTAGCCGTCCTCGTGGGTGACCAGGTAGAGAATTTCACCGACCCGCCGCGAGTCTTGAATGCGACCGGGCAGATCGAATTCGCCGCTCACAACAACGTCCGCGGGGTCCGTGGCGTCCAGGGCGACCAACTTGCTCGACGACCGCCAGACGTACCCGCCCAGGGCTTCGTCGAACGAATATGACCCATAGTCGGAGTAGATGACGAAGACCTGCCCGTCCTCGACGTACATCTCGAACGGTGTGGCCTGCGCCCGATGCCGCCCCAAGACCAGCATATGGTCTGGGTTGGAGACGTCGATAATCGTCAGCCCACCGAAGGCCGACAGGGCGTACAGCCGGTCGCCCTCGATGTGCACGATGTCCGCTTCCGAAATGGCTCGCTCGGGGTCGCCGCCCTCCCCCGCGTTGTCATCCTCGCCTCCGTCCTCGCCCGCAGCGCCGGTCTGGCCGTCATCCCCGTCCCTACCCGCGTTTGGATTGTCGGCCACAAACCCCGCCTCGCCGGGCCCAGGCTCGCTCCCGTTTCCAAAGGCGGGCACCACAATGCAGGCACCCACAATCAACATCGCGTCTATCCATCGAATTTTCATAACCACCGAACCCTCCTCACTTATTCAAACTCGGTGCCAACCAAAAATCCAGCGTTTTCCGCGGGTGGATACGCTTTGGATGACACGAATGTCGTGGATTGCGCCGCGACTGTCACAGTGCCGAGCGTCACCGCGGATCAACCGCTACCCCCGCATCCCCCACTGTGGCATCCAGTGCCCATGCGCGCCGCGCTCGTCACTCTCTTCGCTGTCCTTGCGTGCGACCCCAAGCCAGATGCGGCAGCACAGCCAACGCCAGCCGCGGTCTCCGAATCGACCGGCCCGGCCTCGGAAACGGGATCCGAGGCCCCGCAAGAACCGCCGATCGACGCAGCCCGTCAGTTTGTGAAGGAGGACCTCGATCGTTTCCTCGCGAAATACCCCGACGTCGTGGCGCAACGACACAAGACGCTGATGGAAACGTGCGAGGGCAACGCTTGCCTTGAGCACGGCGTGAGCGCCACCGTCGGCCCCTTCAAGGGGGTCGGGACCCGTTACCTCGTGCCGCTGTGGTTGCGCGGCTGCCTTACCGGTTCGGCGGAGGCGTGCTTGTTGGCGGGCCGAACCTACCAAGGCTCGCGCTTCAGTAGCTCGGACACGCCGTTCCACGAGAACATCAAGCCCGAGGTCCTGTCCGCCAAATTCCGCCAGTACATCGCACTAGCGTGCAAACTCAGCGAAGCGCACTGCAACCAGTGGGCTGACTACACGCTGGGCGATGAAGCGCCATCCAAGCCGGACGTTGCTCGTGCCATCGAACGCCTGCGTGACCTTTGCGGCCACAACGACCACTCCTCGTGTGCCGCGCTCGCGCGCCACGCAAGTGACTACGCCGAGATCGGACCCGCACGTGGTTGGTGGCGGCAAGCCTGCGAAAACGAACCCGCCGCCTACAACAATGCTTGCGCAACCTATGCCGGGTCGCTGCTCTCCTCAGGCAACGCCGCCGATCGGAAGACTGCCACCGAGGTGCTCGGCACGACCTGTACGCCGGACAGCAAGACGTGGCGTGCCGAGTGTAAAGGAGACGCGACCGTCGGGCTGGAGGTCTGCAAGTTCACATACCTGACCCCGCAGGGCGCCGCATGCGTGCGCCTGGCGGCGACGCTCCCGAAATCCGACTCGCTACGACTGTACGCGGCGTTCTGTGTCGGGTCCTTGCTACCCAACGCCAACGCGGTCGGCGAAGACGCCTGCAGCAAGGCCGCAGCACTGGCGAAAAAACTCGGTCAGTCCAAGACGTACCAGGCCAACGTTCGCGACCGCACTTGCGAGGTCGAGAAGATGAACTGCATCGAGGCAACCTTCGATCTGCTCGCATGCAACGCCGCAAAACTGAAGTGCCAGACGCGTACGCCGTAGCCAGCAGCGCCCGGCCAGCAGTGGTCGCCTAGCCTCGGACGGACTTGCGAACGAGTCCCTCGAGGCCGTTGAGTTTGATCTCGTACGTCAGCCCCAGCAACCGCCCGAGCTTCCCCTGCGGGAAGCCCTTGCCCTTCCACCACACAACGTAGGGTTCGGGCAGGTCGATCAACGCCGTGCCTTTGTAGCGGCCAAACGGCATCGGATAGACGCACACGGCCCGGAGATCGTCAGGATCGGGCTCCAGCATCTCGCCGGCCATAAGCGATCAGCCGGCGACCACCGCACGCTTCTCTTCGCGCTTACGCAGGTTGTGGTCCAGGTGGCGCTTACGCAGCCGAAGACTCTTGGGGGTGACTTCCACCAACTCGTCGTCCTCGATGAACGCCAGTGCGACCTCCAACGGGAAGATCTTGGGCGGGGTCAGGATGAGTTTCTCGTCCGCTCCCGCCGAGCGAATGTTGTTGAGCTTCTTGCCCTGGCAGGGGTTCACGACCAGATCGTTGTCGCGACTGTGCGACCCGATGATCATGCCCATGTAGACCTTGACCTGGGGTCCAACGAACAACGAGCCGCGCTCCTGGAGGCGATACAGCGAGTAGGTGACCGTGACCCCTGGCTCCAAAGCAATGATCACGCCGCGGGCGCGCTGCTTGAGCGGTCCCAGGTGCGGACCATACCCGTCGAAGATCGAGGTCAGCACGCCTGTGCCGCGCGTCGCGGTGAGAAACTCGGATCGGTATCCGATGAGGCTGCGTGTCGGCGACCGGAACTCGATCCGCGTGCGATTGGCGGCTTCCTCTTCCATCGCCAGCATCTCGCCATTGCGGCCGAGGCGTTCGATGATCGCTCCCGCGTACTCGGCGTCGCACTGAACGACGACCCGTTCGTAGGGCTCGCTCAGTTTACCCTTATCGTCGGTCCGAACGATGACGTGCGGGCGTGAGACACACAACTCGTAGCCTTCCCGCCGCATGGTCTCGATGAGCACCGACAGGTGCAACTCGCCACGGCCCGCGACCTCAAGTTCTTCGGGGTTCTCCGTCTCCATGACGTGCAATGCCACGTTGGACAGCGTTTCCCGCATCAGCCGTTCGCGGATCTTCCGCGAGGTCACGAACTGGCCCTCGGTGCCCGCGAACGGCGAGTCGTTCGCTCGAAACCGCATCGTCAACGTCGGCGGATCGACCGTCAACGCCGGGAACACGGTCCGCGCCTCCGGTTCCGCGGCGGTCAACGTATCGCCAACTTGCAGGGTGTTCATGCCCGCCACCGCGACGATGTCGCCAGCCTGGGCATTGTCGAGTTCGAAGCGCGACAGGCCCTGGAAGCCCAGCACCTTACTGACTCGAAAAATTTCAGCGCACATGGCCTCACCTGAGTCGTCAGCGCTCGGCCGCATCAGGGCGATGCGATCGCCCATCGAGATACGACCGTCGCGGATACGCCCGACCGCCAGGAATCCAAGGTACGGGTCATGATGCAGCGTCGAGACCCACATCGCGGGGGGCTTCTCGACGTCGACCACGGGGGCCGGGGCGTGTTCGATGATCGTGTCCAGCACGAGCGTCATCTTCTCGCGCTCGTCATCGGGATCCTTCATCGCAAAGCGCTCGGTCGCCGAGGTGAAGACGACGGGAAAGTCCATCTGCTCTTCCGTCGCGTCAAGGCTCGCGAGCAAGTCGAACGTCAGGTCCACGGCCTTGTTTGGCGTCGCGCCCTGCCTGTCGATCTTGTTGACCACCAGGATCACACGAAGCCCACGACTGATCGCCTTCTCGGTGACGAACCGTGTCTGCGGCATCGGGCCTTCAACGGCGTCGACAATGAGCAAAACGGCATCGACCATGTTGAGCACACGCTCAACCTCGCCGCCAAAGTCGGCATGTCCCGGGGTGTCGACCAAGTTGATGCGAACGCCCTTGTGCACCAAGGCGGTCGGCTTGCTGGTGATGGTGATGCCGCGCTCGCGCTCGATATCTCCGGAGTCCATGGCCTGCGCCTGGCCTCCCTCGCCGCGGCCGAAGGCCCCCGCGATGTCCAACAAACAGTCGACAATCGTCGTCTTGCCGTGGTCGACGTGGGCAATGATGGCAACGTTGCGAACGTCGTCCCGGGGCTTTCCCTGCTGAGCTGACTCGGTCACGATGGGGCGCACTTTGGCTTGGGACGGGCCGCATGGCCACCCCGCGATCTGCCCGCCGACGTGAGGGTTCGCGCGACAACGAGATGACGCCAGAGCGTGTTATTGACGCCGCGTGAAGACGCAGGAGTACCTTCAACATGACGCCTGCGCCCTCTCAGACCTCGTTCGAGCGGGTGAGGTCACCGCAGATGCGCTGCTCGACCGAGCAATAGCCCAAATAGATAGGCACAACGGGCAGGTCAACGCGGTCGTGCGGCGGCTGTACGACCGCGCTCGCGCCGCTATCGCGGCCGGGCTGCCTGAGGGGCCACTACGGGGTGTTCCGATCCTAATCAAGGATCTCGGGGCTGATATCGCGGGGATCCCGACAACGGGAGGCTGCCGCCTGACCGCGTCCCGCGTGCCGGACCAAGACAGCGAAGTCGTGCGGCGATACGAGCGCGCGGGTGCGGTGATCGTCGGCAAAACCAACACGCCCGAGCTCGGGATCACGGGCGTGACGGAGTCTGAACTGCTTGGTCCGGCCCGAAATCCCTGGGCGCTCGACCGAACCCCGGGGGGATCGAGCGGTGGATCTGCGGCCGCGGTCGCCCTGCGGATGACTCCCATCGCCCACGCTGGCGACGGTGGAGGCTCGATTCGGATCCCGGCGTCGTGCACTGGTCTGGTTGGACTCAAGCCGAGCCGCGGACGCGTGCCACATGGCCCGGCGATCGGCGGATCGTGGTCAGGTTTCGTGCAGCAGCACGTCGTGTGCAGGACCGTCCGCGACACCGCACTGCTCTTGGACGTCGTGGCTGGCGCAGCCCCCGGAGAGCCGTACTTCGCGCCCGCCCAGGAAGGATCGTTCGCCCAGCAGGTCGAGCGCGCCCCGGGCCGACTGCGGATCGCCTACAGCCTCGACACCCTGCTTGGCGGCATCACGCATCCGGATGTGATCGACGCGATGCAGTTCGCAACAGAGTTATGCGCGGGCCTCGGTCACACCGTGCAGCCTGCGCGCCCAAACCTCGACCCCAAGGTGATGGCCCACGCGTACCTGAGCACCGTCGCGGCCAACATCTACGCCGACGTCGAGCGCGCGCGAGCCAAAAACAGCGGTGGCACTCCCGGTCGGGTAGGCGATGCGGATCTTGAAGCCCCCACGCGCCTCCTCTATGACATTGGGCGCAAAGCCAGCGCCGGCCACTTCGTTCAGGCCACCCACGTCGCCGAACAGGTCGGTCGCACGATGGCTGAGTTTCATCGCAACCACGACATCTTCATGGTGCCGACGATCGCGGTGCCGCCTCCTCGCATCGGCGAATTTGACCTCAAACGGGCCGAACGCCTCGCGCTGTGGGTCCTGCGGCGAGTACCACTGCGCCGCGGTCTTGCGCTCGCGCTGCAGCAAGCGGCGCGCGGCATGCTTGAAGCGCTGCCCAATACGCAACCCTTCAACATGAGCGGGCAACCGGCGATCTCGCTGCCTCTGTTCGAGACCGCCGCAGGCCTACCGATCGGCGTGCAGTTTGTCGCCCCCTACGGTCGAGAGGACGTCCTGATCCGGCTTGCGAACCAGCTGCAAAGTGCAGCGCCGTGGAAGGACCGCATGCCGCCGATGCTGGCGTCGTGACATCGTCAGCCGGACTTGGCGATCGTCATTTTTAGTTCGGCCGACACTTTGCTCGCCACAGAGTCGCCTTCGGCCTTGCCCACGCCGAATGCAGTGCGCTCGAACTCCTTCTTGAGATGCACGGTGATCGAGTCGTCGGTGCTCGCCGTGACCTGGAACGGTGTCGCGGCCCAGGTCACCTGTTGACCATGGGCATCAACGACGAGCTTGGCGGTGTATCCATCGCCGATCTTGACGATGTCGCTGACATCAACCTTGATCGTCGCGAAGGTCGCGACGTCGAGGTACTCCGCGGTCTTGAGGTGGACATCACGCTTGTCGCTGCCCGAGTTCAGCGAAGTCACGTCAATCTCGACCTGGATGGTGCCACCCGTGAGGTTGGCCGGGTCAAAGTCAGCCTTGGTGACCTTGAGACCGGTGAAGGTCACCGTGACCGGGTCGTCGGGTTTGGCCGGCTCGTGACTCACGGAGATCGCCAGCGAGTTGTCCCCGACGGACTTGGCATCCGCGCTCTTGTCGCCAGCGTCGCCTTTCTTCGCATCAGCGTCTTTCTCCCCGGCTTTTTTGTCGCCAGATTTTTTGTCGTCGGTTTTTTTGTCGTCGGTTTTCTTGTCGCCAGTTTTCTTGTCGACAGCGGTGTCGGCCTTCTTGCCGTCATCGCAGGCCGACATGGAGACGGCGCCGCACAGTGCGAACGCAACAAAGAGGATCGTTTTCGTGTTCATGATCGTGGTGTGCTTCAGGACTTGGTGAGCAATAGCGTCACGTGGATCGGAATTTCGTCGCGGCTGAAGTCAGAGGCGTCGGCCCTTAGCGCGGTCTCGGCGATTGGGATAACAAACGCGGCAGAAACCAAGATGGCCTGCGAGGCGTCGACCCTTCGCTGCGTGCGAGCGGCCTCGTCCAAGGCGGTGAGCGTCCCGGTAACCGTGACCGCGATGGTCTCGCCAACAAAATCGAGGCGAGCATCGGCGGCAAACGTCACGGCGTCGTCGGCGAAACGCGTCGTCGCACTCAGCGCGTCGATGTTCAGCGTCATTGTGGGGTGCTGCCGGACCTGGAGATAGTCCATGGCAGACTTGGACCGCAACTCAACCCCGGTATCGACAGTCGAGGCGTCCACGGTGATCGTGATGGCTAGCGGCTGCGACAGCTGGCCGGGGTCTCCGGATAACTCACCGGAGGCCCCCGCAAAACGAGTTTCGAACGACTCTCCGCCCGCCGACACCGTCGCGACGACACTCGTCATCGGATGTTCACCGCGCACGACGTAACGGCCAGCGCTCAACCCCTTGAGGTTCGCCTCAATCCCGCGATCTGGGGCTTGGACCGCAACGCGCGGGCGCGCTTGGACCGCACCTTCAGGCAACCCCCCACTGACAAACGCCGCGGTCGACGGCACTAGCGCCACTGCCGAGACGATCCACAGCAGACCCTGCAACCCGCGCGAGGCGTCTCGTTTGTCGAGCCACCGCGCCGCGACAAGGACCGCGAGGCTCAGGGCCGCAAGCGCCCCCACGACATCCAGGCCGAGCCAAATGGGCCCGGTGTCGGTCAAACGCCAACCAGCGACCGTGTCGGGGACATACGATCGATGACTCAGCGCGCTATAGAGGTTGCCGGTGCCTTGCCAGCCCCACCGCATTGCAGCGAGGGCCGTACCGACAACGGCGGGAGCGATGACACTGGGGACGCGCACTGCGAGACACCCAACGATGCCCGGCAGACGATCGTCACGTCAATACGAACAACAGCCGCCTTTCGGAAGGGATCTTCCTCACGAGCGAGCGACGCTCCGCCGGTTTGTCGCGTGGGCTACTCGACTACAGCCCGAGCCAACGCCGGAGTTTGCGAGCCGACTGGCGCGACACGGGAACCTGCCCGCCTGCGTTGATCTCAGCGACGTACCCCCCTGTTTCGGTCGGTTTGAGCAAAGCGACCTCACGCAAGTTCACCAAGGCACGACGATGCACACGCTCGAAGCGATCGTCCGGCAGGCGATTCTGCAGGTCCTGCAGGGTCCCGTCGACCAAATGCGCCGCCCCCCCCAAAGTATGCAGCGTCACCAGACTGCCATCGAACACCGCGTGGCTGACTTCGACCGGATCGACGAGGACAATGCCATCGCGAGTACTCACCGCGATGCGATCGAGGCGCACACCATCGCTCGCTTCTTGGCGCCGCGACGCCAGACCGCATCGCGAACGCGCGCGCTCGATAGCCTTGCCCAAACGCCCCGCCTCGATCGGCTTGAGCACATAGTCGACGGCGCCCAGCTCAAAGGCCTCGACCGCGTGCTCGGGGTGCGCGGTCGCGAAGATCACCTCGGGGCCGTCGTCTGGCAGCAACGCGTGCGCATCCAGCCCGGAGAGGCCGGGCATCTGGATGTCCAACAGCAGCACGTCGATGACCTGCTCACCGAGTTTGGCCAGGACCTCGTCGGCCGAAGCGAACACGCCGACTACGGTCACCTCAGCCATGGCCTCAAGCAAGCGGGTCGCTCGCTTGCGCGCGATGAGTTCGTCGTCAGCCAGCGCAACGCGCGGCGCACGGGGAGATTCGGATTCGGTCATGCGTTGGTCTCCGGAGTCTTGCAGGTCAGAGGAATCGTCACACGGGTCACGGTTCGCCCCTCGTGTCCGTCGATTGAGAGTTCGGCGCGACCGCCGTAGGCGTGGATCAGTCTGCGCGAGACAAGCGACAGGCCTTCGCCACCGACTCGGAGTCCAGTGAACTCGCCCGGATTTTCCACTTCGAACACGAATACGTCGTCCAATGTGTTGGCGCGCAGCGTCACGGTCCCGGAGTTCCCCGCACCAGGACCGTGCTTCATCGCGTTCTCCACCAGCGGCAACAAGACCATGGGGGGGACCTCAAGCGGGGGCAGCGGGTCGTCCCACGCCAATTCGATCTTCAGCCGCTCAGGATCGCGAACCCGGTGAAGTCGCAGCAACGTGTGGCACAGCTCGAGCTCACGCAGCAGCGGCCACGCTGGCACCTGCGTACCCTTGAGCACCGTCCGAAGCATGTCCGACAAGGCGAGTGTCGCCCGCTCCGCAGCCTCGCCGTCCTCTCGGCACCACTCCGCTATCGCGTTGAGGGTGTTGAACAGGAAGTGCGGGTCAAGGTGGGCCCGCAACGCGAGCAGTTGCGCCCGTTCGGCTTCCTGCTGGAGGGTTTCCGAGCGCGCACGCTCGCGCTCGAGGCTGCGCTCCATGTCGATGGTGTGGCCCAGCCCGTAGCCCCCCACCCAAAACAACGCGACGGACACCCACAGACTGATATCGGAGGTCATCAGCGTCGGCTGCATCCCCAGTAGATCGGGGATCACCGAACCGACGATGACGACGGTGCCTGCGCCCGAGACCGCGTAGACGATCACACGGCCAAAGGGCGCCGCGAAGGTTGGGCGTGGCGCGTCCGGAGGAAAAAGCGCGCGCCAACTTGCTGGCGCGAGCAGGAAAAACACCACACACATCACCGCGCCGAGCGGACCGGCCCACGAATCGCTGGACAAGTGTGCCTGCGCGGCGACCAACGGCACGCTCATCACGACGATCGGGATCAACCGGCGCGGTACCAGAAGCGCGCGAAGCGTACTGCGCAGCAGAGACGGAGGCGAAACGATAGGCGCAGACACAATAGGCGCAGACACAATGGACGCAGACACGACGGACGCAGACAAGGACTCAGCCGGGAGCGATCGCTGCCCGGAGTTCGCGCTGTCGTCAAGAACCGACGTCATGGTCGTCCCAGAAAGTCCGTCGCCGAGAGGGCGACGGCGTGGATGGTCGGCATCGATACCTCATCGGTCGCCCTAGGGGTGTCAATCGTACGACATGTGCAGCTGCGCGCACTGTTGCGAGGGCGCAGCCCCTGGCATGCTGGACCAGGCAGGCCCATGCACCCCAGCACCCCCAGCGGCGGCGAGTCCGACTCGGCGTACCAAACGACGATGGCGGGCGAAGCGAGCGACGGCTACGACCCTGTGGCCACGCAGGCCGAGTCGCTGGATCGCGGCGCGCATCTTGGCCGCTACACCGTGCTCGAGCGTATCGGGGTGGGGGGCATGGGCGTGGTCTACGGCGCGTTCGACCCCCAGCTGGACCGCAAGGTTGCGCTGAAGGTCATGCACCCCAACACCGGGGGCAAGGCCAGCGGCACCGGTGGGCGCTCTCGTCTCCTTCGCGAAGCGCAGGCGATGGCCAAGCTCAGCCACCCCAACGTGATTACCGTGCACGACGTCGGCACCTTCGGCGAGCGAGTGTTCGTTGCGATGGAGTTCGTCGACGGCTCCACCCTGCGGGAGTGGCTGCGGCAGCAGCACCGCGAGTGGCAGGAGATCACAGAGGCGTTCGTGAAAGCAGGCCGTGGCCTCGCGGCCGCGCACGCCGCCGGATTGGTCCACCGTGACTTCAAGCCCGACAACGTGTTGATCGGCAAAGACCGACGCGTCTTGGTCATGGACTTCGGACTCGCGCGCATCGCTGGCGTGCCCGACCGTTCCCGCACCGCGACCGCACTCAAAGACATTCCCAACCCGCGCGACATCGTACTGACGCGCACGGGTGCGCTGCTGGGGACGCCCGCGTACATGGCCCCCGAGCAGCACAAGGGCAGCAAGCCTGACCCTTACGCCGACCAGTTCTCGTTCTGCGTCGCGCTATACGAAGCGCTGTACGGCGAGCGCCCGTTCGCGGGCAACAGTGTCACCTCGCTGGCGATGAACGTGTTGGACGGGCAGTTGCGCTCGCCCCCAAAGAACTCCGGCGTCCCAGGATGGCTCCTTGAGGTTGTGGTCCGCGGCCTGGAAACCTATCCTCAGGATCGCTGGCCCTCAATCGATGCCTTGCTTGCCGAGTTGCAGCGCGATCCGGTCGACAAACGGCCGCCGTGGATTGGCATCGGGGTGGCCTTGGGCGTGGGCGGGCTCATCACGATTGCGTATCTGGCGTCGCGTCCCCCGGTCGACGATCGCTGCGCGGCGTTGGCCGAGCGTGTCAACGAGGTATGGGACGCCGACACGCGCGCGAGGGTCACGGCGAACCTGGCCGACAGCGGACTGTCGCACGCTGAGACCATCGCTGCGGCGGTCGACGCCAGGCTACGACTATGGACCGAACAATGGACCGCGAGCTACCTGGAGGTGTGCCGCACCAACGTCCGACCAGCCCCACGCGGGCCCGACCCAAGCGATGTCCAGGGACTGGTGTGCCTGGACATCGCGCTCGTCGAGACGCGGGCGCTTGCCGAGGGGCTGGCCACGGCTGACGCGTTGGCAACCGCGCACGCCCCCCAAGCGCTCGAGCGGCTCCCGGTCCCCGACGACTGCGTTGGCGGCGGAGAGCTCGTCCCCACGGATCTGCACGCGACCGGGCGCCAGCTCAAGGTTCGCGCTGAACTTGCGGCGGCCCACGCGGCGGTCCTTCTCGGTCACGGCGCCGACGCGCTAGTCATCACCGATGGCCTGGCCAGCAGCGCGCGCGCGATGGACGACGCTGGCCTGCACGCGCATGTGCTGCAGGTCCGCGCACTGGGTCACCGCGCGGTGGGTCTGCTGTCGGACGCCGAGAACGAACTGGAGCTCGCGGTGGTCCTCGCGGGCGAAGCCGGCATGCCGCGACTCGAGTCGGCCCTGTGGATCGAACTCGCCGATCTTGTTGGCCACGTCCGGGATCGGCGCGCGGAAGGCCTGCGGCTGGCGTTGGCGGCGAGCGCGGCTCTCGCTAGGGCCGAGACACCGCCGAGGTTGGTCGCGCGGCTGCACACGGTGCGCGGGCGCATTGCGGCGGCCAGTGGCCGCTACGACGAAGCGGACGCCGAGTTCGAGACTGCACTGTGGCTGATGGCCCGAGCAGGGCAGCAGACCGGGGTGACGGTCGCCGCCCTGCTCAGCGCTCAGGGGCTTGCCGAAGAGGGGCTGGGTCGCTTCGAAGACGCCGTGGAGACCCATAGCCGCGCCATACAACAGCGGGAGCTGTTCCTTGGCCCTGGGCATTCGTTGGTCGGCCGTTCGCTCAGCCACCTCGGCTCGGCGACGCTCGGCGCCGACTTCCTGGCCAAGGCCGACGCTAGTTTCGTACGCGCCCGATGGGTTCTCAGTCCGCCTGCCGCAGCCGAGACCGCGACGCCTATCGACCCAACATCCGCCGACGGCTCGATCATCATCGCGGGGGTGCAGCGCAACCTTGCCGACGCCGAGGACCGTGCCGGTCTCCTCCATCGGGCACGCGAGTCCTTCGGCAAAGCAGAGGCGTCTCACCGCCGCGCCCTCGAGTTGCTGAACAACGAGGTGCCGGCCGACCATCGGGATCTGGGCTACCCCAACAACAACCTCGGGCTCGCCCTGTCCGACCAGCAGCGCCATCTCGAAGCGCTTACCCCGTTGCGGCGTGCCGTTGCGATCTGGTCCCAAGCGCTTCCGCGCTCGCACCCGGATCTGGCGGTCGCGCATCTCAACGTCGGTAACTCCCTGTGGGCGATGAGCCAGTTCGTAGAAGCCAGGCTCGAGTACGAGCGAGCGCTGGACGTTTGGGAGCGGTCGCTGCCACCGGACCATCCGCTGCTGGCGTACGCGCTGACCGGGATCGGACGATGCGCTGTCGCCACCGAGGACTACGCCGCCGCCATCGAGCACCTCGAACACGCGATGGCAATCCGCGACACCGAGCTTGAAGACCGACTCAACCTCGCAGAGACCGCGCTGGCCCTCGCCCAAGCGCTTTGGGCGAACTCGCAAGATCCGACCCGCGCCCGGGTACTCGCGATGCGGGCCCGAGACCTGGTCGGTGCGTACGAACCTTCCGATCCTGCCGGCATCGAGCGATTGCTTGGCGGCGAGCACGTTCCGCGTCTCACCGACCAGTTGATCCCCGCCGGCCTCGGCACAACGAACCGCAACCCGGCCCCCTACCGATGACCTTCTCTACCCCTAGGATTGCCGCCCCGCTGCTCGCGCTCACCCTCTTTGGCTGCCCCGACCGCGGAGGCCCAACGGGCGCCGATACCCCGCCAGGACCCGGTGGCGCGGTGCCCGAGGGACCGGTCGCGAGACCAGCCGAACCGGAGAGCTGGGCCATCGTTGCCCAAGAAAACGGCACCTTGCAGCTCATCCTCGACCGCGCACGGATCGGCGACTTTCAGGTGCACTTCTACGGCAAAGAGTGGGCGTGGGTCGGCGGCGATGCCGAGGCCACGGGTCTGGACGGCACTTCGCCAACCTTCCGCATGAACGTGGAGGGCATGGGCTTGGTGGTCGAGGGGCGCACAGACAAGACCGGCCCGGGCGAGGTGACGGTGACCTGGACGATGAAGGCCTCGCGTGACATCAGCGATGTCAAAGGCGCCGCGGTCGAAATGGTCGTGCAGCGGACGGTCGCGCACGCGGCTGGTGCAGGCGGCGAGATGACGCTTCTCGAAGACGGGGCGGGTTGGACCTGGCCGCTGCCCGATGGCAAGAGCCTAGACGTGCGCTTCGAGCCAAAACTGCCGTTCGCGTACTTCGAACAGGGCGACAAGGGGCGCGTGCGCGGTGTGCTGTTCAAAGACCTCGCGGCCGGAACACACACTCAAAAGATGATCGTGCGCCTGCCAGCCGGCGGCCGTACCCGAGATCCATCCGTGGTGCGATTCGGAGCGGAGGACCCCGCGTCGTGGCACAAGGGAACCCTAAGTTGGAACCGCGCCCCGATTGATGTGCGGCCAGCACTGGCGAGCGTTCATCACCGACCCGCGGGAAAACACGGGCGCGTGGAAGTCAGTGGTGAGTCGCTGCAGTTTGCCGACGGCACTCCCGCACGTTTCTGGGGCACCAACGTGGTCGCCTACTCCCTGTTCCACGCCCCGGACGAAGAGATCTGTACCCAGGCGGACCGACTCGCTGCGTTTGGCTACAACCTCGTACGGCTCCACCACCACGACTCAACGTGGGTCGAACCCAACGTGTTCGTCAAGGGCGCCGCCACCACGCAGGCGCTGGAGTCCCGCTCACTTGCGCGACTCGACCGCTGGATCGAGTGTCTGGCGTCGCGCGGAATCTACGTTTGGCTGGACCTGCACACCGGGCGAGCATTTCGACCGGGCGACGCCATCGCAGGTTGGTCAGAACTCGCCCAGCAGGAGGGCGGCGAGGCCAAGGGCTACACCTACGTCAACCCCCGCATCGAGACCTTGATGCACGACTTCGCCAAGGCGTACCTCGGTCGTCGCAATACACGAACCGGCGTGCGCTACGCCGAAGACCCCGCCGTGCTTGGCGTTCTTGTCACCAACGAGAACGACATGACGCAGCACCACGGCAACTTCATGAACAGCGACGCCGGCCACCCCGAGCATCGCAAGATGCTGCGCAAGATCGCAGCTCCGTTCATCGCAGCGAGTAAGTTTCACGCCAGCGAGAGCCTCGGTGCGTGGCGCCCCGGCGAGGCCAAGATCGTCATGACGCACGTCGAACACCGCTCGTTCGAGCGCGCGATCGCCAACATTCGGGCGATCGGCTACCCGGGCCCCATCGCAACCACGAACATGTGGGGCGACAATCGGCACTGGTCGTTGCCATCGCTAACCACTGGCGACGTCATCGACGTGCACGCCTACGACGGCGAGCTTCGGCTCGAGGAAAACCCGCACCACTCGCCCACCTTCGTGCACTTCATCGCGGCCGCGCAGGTCGAGGGCAAGCCACTGACGGTCACCGAGTGGAACCTTCCACCCCCGGTCCGCGACCGCTACGTGGGCCCACTTTGGATCGCCGCAATGGCTTCGCTGCAGGGTTGGGACGCGCCAATGCACTACGCCTACTCGGTGACCAAGCTCGAGGACCCGCATGACGTGCACCAGTGGTCGGCGCTGTACGACCCGGCCCAAATGGCGTTGATGCCGGCCGCCGCCGTGGCGTTCAGGCTGGGGCACATCAAACTCGCAAACAAGACCTACCGGATCGAGCTATCCCGCAACACGACCTACTACACCGAGACATCGATGATCTCGAGCGCCGCCCTGCGAACCCTGCCCGAGCAGAGCCGCGTCGTGATAGCGCTTCCCGACATCCCCGAGTTCGACTGGGACACCCCCGCGCCCCCGACTCCGGGCGCGCAGACCGTCACCGATCTCTCCGAAGATTTCTTGCCCGTGGGCAGCACGAGCGTGACTTCGGATACGGGTGAGATTGTCCGCGACTGGGCAAACGGCATCCTCACCGTCGATACCCCGGGCAGCCAGTGGGCGGTCGGGTGGCTCGGTGGAAAGACCATCACGCTCGGCGACGTCGAGATTCGCCTCAACACCAAACATGCCGCTGTCGCGCTGACCGCCCTTGATGGGGCTGAGCTGCGAACGTCCAAGCAGATTCTGCTCACGACCATCGCCCGCGCAGTGCCAGCCAAGGGCCCGCGAATTCCGTTCTCGGCCGAGCCCGTTGGCGGCACCGTGTCGCTTGCGTCCTCTGTCGCAGGACCTCTGGAGCTGGTCCCCCTGCTGCGGGCCCACGCCGACCCGATCCCTCCCAGTGCCCCCATCGCGGGACGCAAGGTGGGCAAGCGGTGGCTGTTCGAGTTGCCCGCAGCAACGCCAACACACTGGTTTCTGATCCGGCCGGCCGCCGGATGAGCTTGTCGCCAAGGCACGCCTCGGAGACTAATTCATCAACAGTTCTCAGGGATTGCTCGTCCGGCCCCGTGCCCGACTAAGCGCGCGTCCTTCTGGGCCCCACCGGCGGCTGGCTCCCGCCGCCGGAATCAACGCCGCCGCTGGTGCGTCGTAGCAGGACGATGGGTCGCCTCGCACTCCTGCTGCCGCTTTTCCTCGCTGCATGCGCCGAAGTACCAACCGCCGCCATCACGGTCGACGAGCGGCTGCCCGGCGCAACCCGGTACACGATGATCCCCGACGGGGCGGTGCACACCAGACCGCCCGCCCCGCGCGACGAGGTTACGCCCGCTGCGGACACGCAGGACGCACGACCACACAACCCGCCGCGGATCGTGGTGACACGCTACGACGCTTCGCGTAGCGACAACGGCGACGGTACCGCGTTGTGCCCTTTCGATGTCCAGGCCCATGGTTTCCCCGCAGTGAACGAGGACGGGACGAGCGTCGCGTACTTCACCGCCGAAGCCTTGAGCTCCTCGGACGGCGAGGACGAACTCGTGCTCGTCAGCCTGCTCGACATCGCAAGCGACACCGACAGCAAGACCACGGTGATTGTCGACGGCGACCAGCTCCCTGGAAAGTTCCATTGTTGGCGTCTGTACCGACGCGCCCGCGAGCAGGCAGCCAGACTCAACGCCGCATTTTCGACCGGGTGGCGGTCCATGGAGCACCTACCGCTCGACTACGAGGAGTACCCATCCGAAGAGGATGCTCTGGGCCCGCATGCGCGACCGGTCGAGAAGACCCGGATCGGCAAAGAGGTCGTCGTCCGGATTCCCGGGGTGAAGGTGCTCGCTCGCGCACCCGCAGACTGGCAGATCGTCGCCGACAAGCCATGGGAGGGTGGATGCTGGTTCGAGCCCCCCGTGCCAGCCGCCATCTGGGCCGACCGCGAGACGGGCATCGCGACGGTCGAGGTCATGCAGACCGGTGGCCCGTGCTTCTGCTACGCATCGACCGCGTTTCACCCGCTGCTATTACCGGTCGAGGCCTTCGACGAGATCGACCGCCGCAACCTCCGCACGTAAGCACCCAGGGACGACAAAGCTGCGGGCACGCCCGGCCTGGCCGCTGAGGACCATCACAACTGGGCACCCAACGGCGGAACTGGCACACTGCGGCCACGGTCCCGCCGGGTCCGTAACATTGCCGTTCGAGATGGCCACTTCCTCGCTACGCATGAGGACGACTGTCCGCAAGAGCACGGCAGCGATCCTACGAGCGTGCTGGCTCCTCCACTTTGCAGCGGTGGTGTGGGTCGTGTTGCTCCCTCGCACGGCCGTCGCCGACGACGGCCCCCACCGCGTTCGGGTCCACGCTGCCGCGAGCCTCACCGACGTACTGACCGAGATCGGGAGGCGTTTCGAAGTCGCGACCGGTGAGTCACCACCGATATTCTCGTTCGCTGCGAGCAGCACGGTCGTGCATCAGGTCAACCACGGGGCGCAGGTTGATCTCGTCATGACCGCCGACGGTACGTGGATGGACCTCCTGGTGACGAGCCGCCAAATCGATGCTCAAACGCGGGTCGACTTGGCACACAACGGTCTGGTCGCCGTCGTTCACAAGGAGCGAGTACCATCACCAAAGACGCCCGGAGACCTCGCAGGCCGCCACGTGACGACGATCGCTGTCGCCGCCTATGCAGCCCCCGCAGGCATGCGGGCACGTGAGGCGCTCGACTACCTGGGCTTGAGCGAAGCGACCCGCGGCAAGCTCATCGCTGCCCGCAACGTGCGGGGCGCTTTGGCGTTGGCCGCTCAGGACCAGGTCGATGTCGCGCTGGTGTACCGCAGCGACGCATGGGCCTCCGACGCCGTCTCGGTTGCATTCGAGATCCCCGCACTGGCGCACGCACCGATCACCTACCCCGCTGCACTCACGCACGCGGGTGCGGCGTCACCACCCGCCCGCAGGTTTCTGCGGTTCATGCAGGGCCCCGAGGCACGGTCGGCCTTCGCCGAGGCCGGCTTTGACACCGCGCCATCCGCCGAACGAACCCCCAGCAACGCAACGTGGCGCCGTATCATTCCCCACGCGAACGGATTGGTCGAGCCATTGCGACTGTCGATCACCATCGCCGCCATGAGTCTTGCGCTTTCCGTGGTGCCCGCGGTGCTTCTGGGCTGGCTGCTGGCGCGCCGCGAGTTCCTCGGCAAGTCGCTTGTGTCGACCGCCCTGCTCACGCCACTTGTGCTGCCGCCAGTGGTCATCGGATTTTTGCTGCTCGAAACGTTCGGCCGCGGGGGACCGTTGGCGCCGCTGCTTTCTGCCTTGGGGCTGGAGGTCGCCTTCACCCAGCTGGGAGCTGTCCTCGCCGCCGCCGTGGTCGGGTTCCCGCTGCTGGTTTTGCTCAGCCGGCTCGCGATCGAACTGGTGGACGTCCGTTACGAGCAAGTGGCGCAAACGCTGGGACTGACCCCACTGCAGGCGTTCGTTCGGATCACGCTCCCGATGGCGCTCCCAGGGCTGGCCGCGGGTTGTTTGCTGGCGTACGCGCGTGCGCTCGGGGAGTTTGGAGCGACGACGGTGCTCGCCTCTGACATTCCAGGCCAGACCCGCACGCTGGCGCTGGCGATCTTTGCGCTGTACGAGCAGCCGGGCTTGCAGAGCGAAGCCCATCGGCTGGTGTGGATCTCGATTGGACTGTGCGCCGTAGCGCTCGTGGGCTACGAGTGGCTCAGCCGGGTGCAGAAACGGAGACTCGCGGGATGAGCCCACCAACGCTGGAGCTGCGCATCAAGCACACGTTTGGCCCGGGATTCTGTCTCGACAT
Source organism: Nannocystaceae bacterium (assembly GCA_016763875.1). Classification (GTDB taxonomy): domain Bacteria; phylum Myxococcota_A; class Polyangia; order Nannocystales; family Nannocystaceae; genus JAESSZ01. Next base: position 8,345 of record JAESSZ010000342.1, on the reverse strand, counting down.
CGACCTGGTGTTCGAGGCGAGATCTTCAGCTCTGTTCGGGCCGTCGGGCGCGGGCAAGTCCTCGATTCTGACGGCGATAGCGGGGCTGTGGACACCGGACGCGGCGCGTATCGTGGCGAACGGCGTCGTGCTGCTCGACACACAACAAGGCATCGCGCTGGCGCCCCGCGACCGGCACGTCGGCTACGTCCCGCAGCAATCGTGGCTGTTCCCGCTGAAGTCGGTGCGCCAAAACCTCGCGTTCGGTCGCCCACGAAACGCAAAACTGACCGTCGATGAAGTCGCGGTCGCGCTCGGGGTCGAACATCTGCTGGACCGGAGATCTCGGATGTTGTCCGGCGGTGAGCGACAACGCGTCGCGTTGGGCCGCGCAATACTTAGCGAGCCGTCGCTGCTCGCTTGTGACGAACCTTTCTCCGCGCTGGACCACGGGCGGCGGGACGCCCTGATGCGTGCCGTTGCCGAGTGGCAAACCGAGCTCAATACCCCTCTATTGCTCGTTTCGCACCAACTGGACGAAGTCTCGACACTGACGACGGACGTGGCCTGGCTCGAATCGGGCCGCGTCACGGCCCAAGGCCCACCGCCGGAAACTTGAGTCGCAGCCACGACGCTCCGTACACTCCGCGCGCATGTGTCGTTCGACGCTCATCTCGGCCATCGGCAGACTCGCCCTAACGCTGGCGCTTGCGGCTGCCTGTGGCGATGGAGAATCCGCGGCTGGGGGAACCGGCGGGGGGACAGCCGGCGGGAGCGGCGGAGGTCTCCCCTCTTCCGCCGACAACATGACCGCGGCAGCGACGGCGACAGCCGGGTCCGACGGCGGTGCGGGCGAGGCAAGTCAAAGTGGCGGCGGCGTGTCGACCGAATCATCGAGCGCGGACGAAGCGGGTTCGGCCGAAGGAGCGAGCGGGGGGAACACCACCACAGGGACCAACGACGGCGACACGACGGGTGGGAGCACGGCGGGCCAGGACTCCGGCAGCACCATCGGCAGCACCATCGGTGACACCACCGGAGACACCGAGGGAACCAGCAGCAGCAGCGGCGACGACACTCCCAACCGCGGCATGACCACCGACGAGCCTGAGACCACCGGACCCATGGGGACGCCGTGCTCGCCCGACAATCCATGCGAGGACGAAATGGTGTGCGACTTCTCAGACGGCTTGTGCGGGCAAGGGGACGATGGCATTTGCTTCCCGTTGCCTCCGAACTGTCCGCCAGTCGTCAACCCCGTGTGTGGGTGCGACGGGGTCAACTACGACAATATCTGTCTAGCGCTCGTGTCGGGTACCGACCAGGACGAGACCGACAGCGCCGACTGCCAGGACCCGTAGGGGCCAGGCCCCGCGCGACGCTCGGTCGCGGCTCCGCCCATTTCGGGATTCAGGGTGGCACATTCACCACGATGCTACGCGGCGGCGTCAATCGAGCATGACGAGACTCCGTTTATCCGACGTACGGTTCCGCGCCACGTTGGGGACCACGATGAATGCGCCGGGTTGCTCGTGTCCACCATTGGGCCATCCGCGGATACCAGTCCTAATCTATTGAGCACCGCGCAAACGCACGAGGCCTGGACAGACGTGTCGTCGCGGAAGCTTCCGCAGCCCGGAACACAGACTGTCAAACAGGTGTCACGGGCAGCCGACCTTTGCCCAGGCCCTGCGCCGCACGAAAGACCCCTCAGAACGCTATTGTGACGTGGTGGACCTCAGCCTCGTGCTTGGGGCGCTGCTCGCCGCCTCGCCCGCCTGGGTGCACCACGACTCGTGGAGCACACCGGAGGGACTACCCCAGTCCTCAATCACGGGGATCGCCCAAGGTCCAGGCGGGCTCCTGTACGTCACGACATTCGGTGGCATGGCCCGATTCGACGGGCGGCGATTTGACCCGTGGTCCGTCGCGAGCGGCCAGGGATGGTCCTCGATTCGCACGACCGCCATCGCAGTGGGCCCCGATGGTACGCGCTGGCTAGGCCTCCAAGACGGTGGGGTCATTCGGTTATCAATCGCCGGACCCGGTGAACAACTCCCGCTATTGCCGAGTCTCGCTGGTGCTTCGATTCAAGGCGTCGCGGTCACCGAGCAAGCGACGTGGGTTGTCGCGAGCACCACCGCGGCCCGCTACGACGGCACCTGGACTCTGCTGCCAGACACACAAGGATCGAGCAGCGTGGTCTCGGACGGGGAGGTCGTCTACATCGCGGGCGCGTACGGACTACGCCGCTGCACGCCAGGGTGCGAGCCGGTCGACATTGGCGACTTCGGAGGCATCGCCGACCTCGCGATGTCGAACGGAAGGCTGTGGGCCGCGGGCGCATCCGGGTTGATCGAAGTGGAGGACGGCGATGTCACTGTGCTCCAACACGACCGCGCGGATCGTGTTGCAGTCTCGGATTCCGGAACGATATGGTTCTCGCAGGACGCCCGCGTACGTTCCTTCGGAACCGACGTCGAGGTCGACTTCGACAGTCCGGTCCGGACGCTGTTCGTCGATCGAGAGGAAAGCCTGTGGGTCGGAACCGGCGCCGATGGCCTCTCACGACTGTTCGTCGACGACTGGCGGCTGCTCGACTTCGACGGCGGGATGCCATTCCTTGAACACGACGACGGCACGGTTTGGGTCGGCAAGACATGCGGCAGCGGAAGCCTCGGCCAACTCGGCCCTGGTCCCACGACCGCTCCGCAGCCAAGTGGGTGCGTGCGAGCCCTGGCGAAGGCACGCGACGACAAGGTTTGGATCGGGACGGAAAGGAGACTGTTGCTGTGGTCGCGGTCGCGCCCCCTCGTCGAGGTTGCCGCGTTCGAGCACCACATCCTGGCGGCGCTTTCTGACGAGTCAGGGGTTTGGGTCGGCACCGATGGCGCAGGCGCATTCTTGGTGACGCACGACGCGGCGGGCACGACGGTCGAGTCGGTGGACGTTGGCGACGATCGTGTACTGGCCATCGTTCGCGGTCACGATGGTGACACGTGGTTCGGCACGCATCTCGGGTTTTCCCGCCGCGATGCCGACGGCGAAGTTTCCCGCTGGACGCGAGCGGATGGCGCTCCCCCGGGCGCGATTCGGACGCTGCTCATCGAGGATGACGGCACGGTTCTCATGGGCAGCTACGGCGGCGGGGTTGGCATCCTGCGCGGGGGGAAGCTTCTGAGGCTCACCGCCCAACACGGACTTCTCGACAGTGCGATCTCAGCCATTATCGATGATGGCCACGGGGCGCTGTGGCTCAACGGCAATCGCGGATTGATGCGGATCCGATGGGTGGATCTCGAACGGTGGATGCAAGACCCGACGCGCACCATCCGGGTACGGCGTTGGGCCACGCCCGAAGGCAACGGCGGTACCCAGCCCGCGGGCATCATGCGGAAAGACGGGACGCTGCTGTTCCCGACAATCTCGGGCATCGTGGCGCTCAATCCCCGCGACACCTTTGCGAATCTGGTGGTCCCCCAGGTCGTACTGCTCAGCGCGGATGTCGACGGTACCCCCTTGCGCCTCGGCGAGACGGTCCAGGTTTCGGCGGGACCAGGACGGGTGCAGATCGAGTTCACCGCGGGGACACTGCGTCGGCCCGAGCTGGCATCATTGGAGTACCGGTATCTCGACAAGGGCCTCGGCCCGGATGACGGTTGGAAGGCACTCGGCGACGACCGGCGAGCGGTGTGGGGTAGCCTTGAACCCGGTCACCATGTCATCGAACTGCGGGCTGCAAACGAAGATGGCCTCTGGTCAGCGTCGGTACAGCTCCGGTTTGAACTCAATCCAGCGTGGTTCCAGAGACGCTCGGTCTGGATCGGACTTGCAGGGCTGCTCGGTTTGCTTGGGTTCGGTTTCCATCGCTGGCGAACCCAAGAAGTGCAGCGCCAGAACACCGCCCTGAGCACCGAGATCGACCAGCGCCAGGCCGTGGAGAATGCGCTCCGGATCAGCGAGGCGCACTATCGCCGTGTCTTCGAGGGAGGGTCGGACGCCTTGATGGTCGTGGGCCCCGACGGCGAGGTGGAACACGCCAACCGTGCCGCGGACGAGATGGCCGGTGAAACCGTCGCCGGTCTCGCCCTGGCTGGTCTGTTCGACTCCGAATCGGAGGAATACGCCGCCCGACGCGTCCTTCGGGATGACGCCGAGTTGTGGGTGTCGGTGGCTGAGTTCCCGTTCGACGACTGCCGGACCCTTGTCCGGGCCTCCGACGTCACCGTGCGCGTCGAGGCAGAACGCTCGCGACGGCTCATGTCGCAGCGCCTGGCCCAGGCGGAACGGATGGAAGCCGTCGGCCGGCTCGCGGGAGGCATCGCCCACGACTTCAACAACCTTCTGACCGCAGTCGGTGGTGCGGCCGAGCTGCTCTCGGAGTCCGAGAAGATACGGGAAGACTCGTACAACGAGCCGTTGCTCAACGGGCTGCGGTCGTGCGTCGAGCGAGGGTCGAAACTGACGCGGCAACTCCTTTCGTTTGCTCGGCGGCAGCATCTCGCGCCCGAGGACCTCGACGCCGGAGCGCTGGTATCGAATCTGCGCGACATTTTGCGGCCATCGCTTCGCGGCGACATCACGCTGAACCTGGACTTGCCCGAAATACCGATCGGGGTCCACGCCGACGCCGCACAACTCGAGATGGCTCTGCTCAACCTCGTGCTGAACTCGCAAAATGCGCAGACTGAGGGCGGAAAGATCGATGTTGGCGTCCGCGCCGTAAGCGAGTTCGTCGCCACCGAAACCTGGCCAGACTTGCCCGGCGGATCGCCGAGCGGCTGGGTCGTACTCGAGGTTATCGACGACGGCGAGGGCATTTCCCCGGACGACATTCGGCGTGTGTTCGAACCGTTCTTCACCACCCGGTCGGACGGGACCGGCCTGGGGCTTCCATCAGCGCAAGGCTTCGCCCTGCAGTCCGGAGGGGGTTTATTCCTGCGTTCGGCGCCGGGCAAGGGCACACGCGCGTCCATCGTGCTTCCCCAGGTCTCGCCACCCAAGACCCAGCCAAAACCTACGGTAGACCGACAGCGCACGGGCGTTGGCCGGATCGTCGTTGTCGACGACAACGACATCGTACGGCAAATGGTCATCATGATGCTCCGGTCGGCGGGGTACGACACCGCCGAGTACAGCGACGCATCGCTCCTGCTGGACGAGTTCGACGCGGGTTTCGAGTGTGACGTGCTGGTGACCGATGTCGTGATGCCCAAGATCTCAGGGCCGACGCTCGCCGCCCAGTTGTTGGCGCGCCGACCCGGACTTCGAGTCATGTTCATCAGCGGCTACGTGCGTGACCAAGTCGAGGGCGAGCTTCCCGGTCCACTGCTAACCAAGCCCTTCCAGATCCACGAACTCCTGGCGATGATCGAAGAGGTCAAAACGCAGCCCGCAGCGCCCTGTGAGCCAATAGCGCGCCTGGGCTCAGGCGAGGCCTCAAGCCGGTCCCGCGTCAGCAGGGTTTGACGGTCATGTTGGTGGAGCCTCGGGCGACTCCAGCGGGTGACGGCGAAAATACTCCACGAGGTAGTCCCGGAACGCCGACAGCTTGCGCGGGTAGTGCTGGAGCGGCGGATGCACGAGGCACAAGAACAGGTCTCGCTGCGGCGCGAGGACCAGCACCAAACGGCCCGCCAGGATGGCGTCGCCGGCAAGGAAACTCGGCAACGCAGCGAGGCCAAGTCCCCGCTTCGCACACTCGAACGAGAACATCATGTCGTCGCTTGCGACGGCCACGCTGCGCGGACGACGTCCGTTGGCGCGATGGGTATCCCCAGGCCCCACAACCCACTGATGCTCGAGGGCTTGTGCGTACGTACGGGGCGTCCCAGCCCGCGCCAAGTACTCGGGTGAGGCGTAGACCTGCACGCTGATCTTCCCCGGGCGAAGACTGACCAGCGGTGAATCGGGCTGGTCTCCCGCGGTCGGGCGCAGCGCGGCGTCGAACCCCTCCGACATCAGATCGACGACGCGATTGGTGAAGTGCACACGAACCTCCACCTTGGCGAAGCGCTGCGTGAAACCGGCCAAGACTTCGGGCAATACCGCCGTCGAAAAATCTTGCGGCGCTGTGAGCAACAGTGAACCCGACGGCTCCTCTCCGCGTTCGGCGAGATGGGTCACTCCCTCCTCAATCGCGACGAAGGCAGGGGCAACCTTTGCGTACAATGCCCGCCCCGCGCTGGTCAGCACGACATGACGGGTCGTACGGCTGAACAGCTGCACGTCGAGCGTCCGCTCTAGGGCCCCAATCCCTCGGCTGACGGACGAGCGTTGCAGGTCGAGCTTTCTTGCAGCGGCGGAAAAACCGCCAGAGTCGGCCACCGCCACGAACAACCGAACCAGGTTCAGGTCCATTGGTGCCGATAGTCCACCAATGCACGTCTCAGCGCACGCTTCAATTGGTGCCCGTGCCGCACCAGTGCCGTGCGCGGGAGCGCGCTTCTCAGTCTCCGCGAAGCGTGGCTTGCTCCCCCAATGCACGAGCGTTCGTTCCGCGGCTCCACCAGCCTGCTTCTCGTCGGACTTCTCACCGGCTGCAGCGGCTCAAAATCCCCTTCTCCGACGCCGCCCGGGCCCACCGAAGAACAACGCGCGGCGCCTTCCGCACCCGACACGTGGAAGGACGCACTGTCGATGGACGACAAGATGGGCTTCATGCAGGCTCATGTTGTGTCGAAGATGGGGGACCTGTTCAAAGGTGCCAACCCCGAGCACTACGCCAACTTTGGCTGCCAGACTTGCCATGGCCCCGACAACCAGGATCCAAAGGACTTCTTGTCCCCGCTCCAGATGAAGGACGGGCAGTTTGCCGCTGCGCAGTCCCAACCGGAAGTCGTCCAGTTCATGATGCAGCAGGTCGTCCCGGAAATGGCGGCGCTCTTGGGCGAGCCCGCCTATGACCCCACCACGCACACCGGATTCGGTTGCGGTGGCTGCCACACGATCGAGATGAACTGACGATGGGTGATCCGCGCTCGCGCCTCCCTGTGGTCTACCTCCCTCATGGGGGCGGACCGATGTCCTACGTCGAGTTCGGATTGCGGGCCGACGAAGTCCAGGTGCTCGCGAACTATTGGCGTTCTGTCGGCCGACTGCCAAGTCCCGCCCCCCGAGCCGTGCTCGTGGTATCGGCCCACTGGGAAGCCGCGGTGCCAACCGTGATGACTTCGCCACATCCTCCGATGTTGTACGACTACGGTGGGTTCCCCAGCGCGGCCTACACAATTGAGTGGCCGGCGCCGGGTCATCCCGTGCTCGCCGAGCGCGTCCGGGCACTGCTCGCGACCGCCGGACTGCCTTCGGCCAGCGATCCGGAGCGTGGATTCGACCACGGGACCTTCGTTCCCCTGGGTCGCTGTTTTCCGCAGGCCGATGTCCCGACGATTCAGCTCTCATTGCACAACAACCTCGACCCGGGGGAGCACATCGAGATCGGCCGAGCGTTGGCTCCACTCCGTGACGAAGGGGTTTACATTATCGGCAGCGGTCTCAGTTTCCACAACATGCGTGCCTTCATGGACGCAGACGATGTCGACCGCCACGCCGATCGCTTCGACGCATGGCTTCAGGAAACGATCGGGCTGCCCAAGCACGAGCGCAACGCCCGACTGACCGCTTGGGACCAGGCCCCCAGCGCCCGCGCTGCCCATCCGAGAGAAGAACATCTCATGCCGCTGATGGTCGTGGCTGGTGCAGCCGGAGCTGATGTCGGGCACATCCCGTTCAGCGGCACGCTCATGGGCAAACGAATCTCTGCCGTTCAGTTTGGGCACTAGGACGGCGTCACCCTTGCGCGCGTCCGCTGTCACGTGATTGTCACGGCCCACGGTTCACGCTTAGCGGATGTACGAGCCGCGCGTTACCGTGACCTACCGCCCCGAGATCGTCGCCCCAACTCAAATGCGATTCTCGCGGTCGCCTCTCAAGCCCCGGCTGTGGATGGAACATGTGGCGCAAACGCGGCTGGCGCCCCTGCTCGATGTCGACAGCCGATTTGGGCCCATCACACGGCGAGTCCTTGAGTCGGCCCACAGCCAACAGTACGTCGACGCGTTCTTGTCCGGCGAGCCCCGCCAGCTTGCGGAGAGCGGGGGCAACGGGTGGTCGCGTGCCTACCGAGACAGCGTACTGATGAAAGTTGGCGCGTTGGTGCACGCGTGTGAACGCGCAGTACAGCGCCCGCAGCGTCTCGTGGTGTGCCCGACCTCCGGAGACCACCACGCCCAGCCAGCTCGCGGTGCAGGGTTTTGTCCGGTCGCAGGGCAGGTCATTGCCGCGCTGTCGCTCATGACGCACTGCGGCCAACGAACCGCGTGGATCGATCTCGACGAACACTTCGGGAACGCCATCGGGGACGCCGC
>JAESSZ010000341.1 GCA_016763875.1 Nannocystaceae bacterium | reverse complement strand
GCGGGTGAGTTGGCCGAGGCCTTGTTCAGCAAGCGCCAACGCCACCGGATCCGCGCGGGGCACGGCGAGACGGGCACCGCCACGATCCGCGCGGTGCTCGAGGCGTTGGCGGTCGACCACGTCACCCCACCTCGGTTGCGCGACCGCATCGAGGCCAACCTCGAACGTCTGCACGACTTTGTCGTCGAACAACGGCTGGTTTCGATGGACGACGATGAGGTTCTGCAGGTCATTTGGACCCCTCCGCACCAACGTGGCGTGTTCATCGCGGGACTTGCCGCACCGGGCCCGCTGGACGCGGCGAACAAGCCGGGACTGCCCAGTTTCTACCTGGTGCAGCCGGTGCCCGAAGACTGGCCCGCGGCGTACCGCGAGTCGTTCTTGCGCGAGTACAACAACTTCATGCTCGAGATTCTCTCGATCCACGAAGCGATTCCCGGCCACTTCGTGCAGCTGTACTTCGCCAAACGCGAGCCCTCGAAGATCCGGAAGATCCTCGCCAACGGCGCTTTCGTGGAAGGCTGGGCGGTCTACGCGGAAAAGTTCATGACCGATGCGGGCTACGCCGGGCTGGGACCAGCCCCCGACGCCGAACGACCGCACGAGATCCCCAAACGCACGTGGGCGGTCATGCAGGACCCGCAGCTACGTACCAAAGCGATCGTGCTGCACGGTCTGAAGTTCTACTTGCGCTCGATCACCAACGCTATCTTGGATCACTCCATTCACGCGGGGAGCATGACCGAAGAGGAGGCGGTGAACTTGATGGTCCAGCGTTCGTTCCAACAGGAGGGCGAAGCGCGCTCGAAGTGGATCCGCGCCCAGGTCACCTCGACCCAGTTATCGACCTACTTCGTCGGTGCACAGGCATGGCACCGACTGCGTAATGCGGCACGTTCACGGGCCGGCGAAGCATTCGATGTGCAGGCCTTCCATGATGCCGCGCTGTCACACGGAGCGCCGCCGGTCCACCGGCTTCCGGAACTGATGTGGGCACGACCTACCAACGCCGAGGACACCGTTGCGGCCGAAGAAACGTCTTCTGAAACCGAGCCGGACTCCGCCGAAGCGCGGCAGTAGCCCACGACAAAGTCCTACGAAAACGTCGGCGTCACCCAGAGGCACGCAGGGTGGCGCGCAACGTTTCCATCAACGCCTCGTCTTTGACGTCGATGACTGGCGTCGTGTCGTATTGCTCCCAGAAGAGCGACGTCGGGACATCTTCGGCAACCTGCAAGCCGCGACGCAGCCGCTTGTTGTCGGGAATGAAGCCACGGGTCAGCAGCCCCTTGATCGTCTCCGCGATCGTGCCCTCAAGGCCGCAGATCAAGATCGCAGCCTTGTCTGGCCGCAACGTGCCCGGGGCCACCCCCATCGCCCGCTCGGTTTCTTCCAAACGCTCGGGCTGCAGCAACGCCTCGACGCGGCCGTGCGCGCCTTTCCAGTCCGGCGCTTCCTTGGGACGGGACACGCTGGGCACGTACCGCAGGCCGTGTTTCTCCTGCAGCATTTCAAGCTCCTCGCGGTAGCCAAGACTCGACGGATACGACGCCCCGTGAAGAATCACGAGATCGTCGAGCCGCGCGTTGGGGTCGCGAAGGATCCGGCTGCGTGCGATCGAGATGAACGGCGCCAGGCCAGTACCGGCAGCAACCATGATCTTCAATCGAGGATCGTCGTCCCCGATCGTGTCGCGCAGCGTGAACTTCCCGGTGGCGACGGACCGCATGTAGATCCGGTCGCCGGTCTTGATCGGCCACATCTGGTGGGTCAGCGGAAGGTCGGACTCCGGATGGTTGACGTAGCGGATGTAGAACTCGAGCGTGTCGCCTTCTTCCGGGGCCGAGGCTATCGACATGGGGCGACGCACCGACACCGGCCGCGGGTCGTCCTCGCCACCCTCGGTGCGATTGAGCCCGATCGTCACGTACTGCCCGGGCACAAACCAGCGCCCATCTTCAAGCTTCTTGGCCTGGACCTCGTCGGGCTTGATCTTGAAGATCGAAAGGGTGTCTTCGAGATCCTCGCGAGCTGCGAGGGTGGCATTGTACTCCAGCAGCTTAGCCATAGCGCACTGACAGTCTACATGGCTTCAATCCATTGGCGATAGAGTCCGCGAGCCAGCCACCATGACCCCCGAGATGATCAGGATTGCCGCCGGGGACCTCGTTCTTCGCGACGAGGGGACCCAGTCCACCTGGGAGGTGGCGGTTTCCACGTTCCGGCTGGCCTCGCACCCGGTCACCCGGGCGCTGTACGAAACGATAGCCGGTGGCGCGCCGACGTCCTGTGCCGGGCCGCAAACGCCTGTCACCGAGGTGTCTTGGATCGACGCCGTTCGCTTCTGCAACGCGCTTTCGGCCCAAGCCGGACTGGATTGCTGCTACGTGCTCGGCGAGCACCCCGACGCTGAGGATGTCGTTTGGGACCGCGACGCCGATGGCTATCGTCTGCCCACCGAGGCCGAGTGGGAGCATGCGTGCCGTGCCGGGTCGACCGAGCCGCGCTACGGAACACTGGAGGAGATCGCATGGTTTCGCGGCAACTCTGGCAAGGTTATCCACGACGTCGCCACCCGCGTGCCCAACGCCTGGGGCCTGCATGACACCATAGGAAACACATGGGAGTGGTGCTGGGATCTGTTCGACCCCCGACGCTACGGCCCGTACCGGGTTTTTCGCGGCGGTGGATGGTTTGACCATCCCCGTGGCTGCCGCGCCTCGTGTCGGCGCAAGAGCCACCCCACCCTTTGCATCGACGACCTCGGCATTCGCGTCGCGCGGTCGGGATAGCACTTGCGGCGAGGCGGGGCTCAGGCTTCGTTGGCCAGGGCGTCCGAGATCAACGACTGCGCCGCGGCAGGGAGCGTCGCCGCCAAGCCGCGGGCGGCGTCCTGTCCGCGAGCGGTCATCTTTCCCCACGTTTTTGCCAGGATTGCCACCACCTGGTCCCGGCTGCGGTCCGCCGCAAACTCGTGCAACCCAAGCTCCAAGAAACACAGGCAGACCGCGTCCTGCAGCAAGCCCGCGTCCGCGTCCGTTCGGAAGCGCTGCTTGGTGATAAGCGCCGCCACCCGCCGCGTGGTGCCGCTGTCGTAGCCCGCGTCGGTCAAGATCTCCGTCGACCGTCGGGCATGCATCTGCGACAGCTCGCTGCGCCAACGACGGTAGCCAGCCCGCCCCAGGGGGTGGTTAGCCCGTGGGATGGTCCAACGCTCGATGTGCTGAGCCATCGCCGCCAGGCGAACCTCCAGTGAGGCCTCCTCTGAGCTCTCCAGGGAGCCCTCCTGAGAGTTCTCGGCCGACAGCTGCCCCACCCAACGCGCCAGCGCAGCGTGATACGCCAATGCCTGGCCCGCGGGGTCTGCACGGTGCACGGCGTCGAACGCCAGCCGCGCCGCCTTGAACCGCGCGCTAGCCTCATCCTTCGCCGGAGGCTCGTTCACCCCGACATGATGCCACCGTCGCGGGGAAATCCGATATATATACGGAGACCTATATGCGACGTGCCTTTCCGTATGCAGCGTTGGCGGGGATGACGGCTGGTCTTGTAGCTGGCTGCCCACAAGATCCGCCGAGTTTCGTGAACCTCGGAACAGAGTCAGCCACCGAAGGCCTGACCGAAGGCGATCAGACCAACGGGACCACGGGGGATCCGACGACGGGCGCGGCCAGCACCTCGACGGGTGGCGAGTCCTCCACCGGACCCGCCGCCGACAGCACCTCGACCGGCGGATCGTCGTCGGAAGACGGGATGGGTTCGATCTGCGGCGACGGGCTTATCACCGGCAACGAGGAATGCGACTGCGGCGGCGGACCGTGCACGCCCGAGGGGCTGGGCGACAAGACCTGCGCCGACGCCGAGAACGTGTTCGTCGACGGCCCACTCACGGGTGGGGTGCTCGCGTGCAACCCGGCGAGTTGTAAGTTCGACGTCGAGTTGTGCACCTGGTGTGGCGACGGTGATATCGGCGACGGCGAAAACTGCGAGCCGAAGACACCGATCACCACGACCTGCCTTGAGCTCGAGGCGGGCGCGGTCGGTGACCTCAACTGCGGCAAGTTGTGCCAGATCAATACCGAGGCGTGCACGCAGTGCGGCGCGGAGTTCAACTTCGACGAGTGTCTCGATCCGGCGTGGTTCGTTCAACTAACCCACGGCAGCGGCGCAACGCCTCCTTCGTGGACGTGCGGGATCGTCAGCGGCAACGTCGACGGCGCGCCGCCCGCCAACGGGGAGACCGTGTGGGCGACGGGCCTTGACGACCGTTACCTCAACTCAGAGAGCGCCGCTATCATCTCGCCAACCGTCGACCTCGTGAACTGCGGCGACAAAGAGGCCGTCGAGATGCGGATCACGCACTGGCTTGAGTTCGAGGGCGGCATCACCAACGCCGACGGTGGCTTAGTTCAGGTGTCCAACGACGGGATTGGCTGGACGACCGTGACGCCGATAAGTGGCGCGATGTACAACAGCGAGGACGTCCTGACGACCGCGTGGCAGCCTCCTGATGGCCAGTTTGGCTTCTCCGGCAACTCCGTAGACGAGGGCGCGTGGGTCGAATCGGCTCTCGACGTCAGCAGCTTCGCGGGCAGCGACTCGTTGCAAGTACGGTTTGTGTTCGGTAGCGACGTTACGGGTCGGCGGGCCGGCTGGTACATCGATCGCGTCGAGTTCGTCGGCGGCGGCGCCTGACCGCTGCGCCTTTCACTGACCCGGTCGCTGACCCGATACTCGCGCTTACGATCGGGTGGTCCATCGACGGAGGCGGCGCAGGATCCCCCGCGCCTCCTCCGGTCTTAAGAACGCGGCGTAGCTCGCGATCATCAGCGGCGTGAACCACACGACGTAAAGCATGACCTGAATGCCAACGTGCATCGCCAGGCCAAAACCGAGAAAGCCCCACCGTAGATCCGGCCAGCGTCGCGGTCGGTGAAAGACTTCTCGCAGCCAGTGCGAGACGACGAAGCCGCCGAAGCCTATCTCCCACACCAGCACCAGCCACGTGGCGGGCCGAAGCACCCAAGGCTGGAGCTTGGCCAGCAACGGCATGATGGCGAAGTGACGGTTGTAGGGGTTGACGAGCGTGTAATACAGGGCGGTGCCATCGCGGTGCCACGTTACGCCGCTCTTGAACAATCCGGTCGACACGTAGACGACCGCGATCTGCAGTTGGACCACGCGGCGACACCAGACCGGCACGGGCCGCGGGCCATTGCGTCGCGCGTCAAAGGACAGACCGCGACCGGTCGGCAGGAGCATGAGTACGAAGGCCAGCACGCCGTGCAGTGCGTCCGGCAGCGAGTAAAGCAGCGGATTTCGGCCGACCATGCTCACCCACAGCGCCCACGCAACAAACGAGGCGACTGGTGTCCTGTACCCGACAAGCCACATCACGTGCGCGAGTACCCCGACGCCAAAGATGGCCCTGACCGCCCAAGGATCCGTCACGTAGAAGAACAGCGACCAGCGCGAATAGAACGCTTTGCGTGCCGCCTCCCCCGCGAGCCACGCCTCGTCGGAGAAGTACTCCGCGACCGAGCCAATGTGCATCAGCACGCTGGCGGTCATCACCGCGACAAGCACAATGCGCAGCAGCCCCAACGCGGTGGGGTCCTCGGTGCCGAGCAGCGTGGCATCGAGTGCTCGCGACCACACAGAGCCCTTGGCGGCACGGTTTGAACCGGTGGCCATTTGCTACTGCGCCTCCGGAGACGAGTCCTTGCCTCGCCGGGCGCGATCGGCCTCGATCAGCGCGAGGGTGGCCCGGGTCTTACAAGGCATCCACGCCATGGCCTTGCTGTGCCCACGCCGTGCGCCCAGTTCGCGTTTGCCCTTGGCGACGCGGCCTGGCGGCGTGAAGCGTCGGCGCACTTGTGTCATCACGATCTTCGTCGGTATCTCCCCCTTGCGAGCCTCGCGAATGCAAACGGCCCGCAAATACCAGGTGCGGTGCGCGCTGCTTTTCTTCGGTCGAAAGTTCGCGTAGTGCCGCCAGATATCAACGCGACTCTTGTTGCCGGCCCACGTGACGGACCACCCCTCCCGCTCCTGCAGGGTCTCCTGCAACTCGACGATGCGCCCGTCTGGATAGTGCGCGGCCAGATTCATATAAGTGTGGGACCGCCCTGGATTCGGTGCGTACATGCGCCAACTCTGCGCGAACGGCAGCGGGCGCATCCAACCCGACAGTCGTGACGGCAGCGGGCCAAACCCAGACGCCGGGAGGTTCGGCGCAACGATCACCGACGCGAGCGCCAGCGCCCAGGTCACGTGAAGCACACGACGCAAGGGCCCGCGAACGCGGCTCGACTGGGCCGTGTTGACGTCCGACGAAACGGGTTCAGCGGCATCCGGAGAGCCCGTCTGGTCCGCGTCTGCGTCTGCGTCTGCGTCTGCGTCGCTGGACTGGTGGCCGTCGTCCACGCCCACAGTCTAGCGCGCCGGACCGGATCGGCGGCCGCGGTTAGATCTGCGAGCGAGCACCAGGCCCGCAGGGACCATCCACCACACCCATGCACCACGCCTTGGCCCATGGGACGCCGCGCGGCAGGTGCAGGCGCCCGAGGCCACATCGCCCGAGGCCACGACATCAGTACCGTCCTGCGCCGGGTCTGGCACATCGGTATCGGCCTCAGGCTCCGGTTCGTCAGCCAGCGCCGCGGTGGACTGTACACGGACGCCGGACGCCACCGCCGCCGTCGTGCTGACGTTGACCACCGCGATGTGCAAAACCTTGCCCTCGCTCAGCCCGGTGATCTGCGCTTCGTACTCATTGACCGCGTACTGAACCGGCACGAGTTCCTCGTCCCAGTCGCCTGTCGTCAAAATGACTTCACGAACGGGATCGGGGTCGTCGGGCTCGCCGCCGTCCTCGGGCAGCTCGACCTCCTCGTCGGCCGCAACGAGGTGGTACTCGTAGGTGATCGGACTGTCCTCCCGCCGCACCAGCACCCTGGCTTCCACGGGGTTGGCGCTCCGCGACGCGGTGAGTTTGAAGCGGACGAACGCGTGCTGCACGTTTTGTGGCACCTCGTACCGCAGTTGCAGCGGGCCCGGATAAAACGGCTGAACCCCGGAAGTACGTCGGCGCAAATGCATGCCGTGGCCCGCCTGCACGCGGGCCGGGTCCGAGATGACCCGTGGGCAGTCCAGTAGACCGCGAGAGCCGAGCGCACGAACCATGAAGTCCAGGTCGGACTGGGCCAACGTGTCAACCTCGTACTCAGCTTGCGCGACCTCCAGCAAGGTCGCGGCGGCGACCTCCAGTGACGCGTCGGAAGGCAACCGCATGAGCATCTGCAGCACCAGGGGATCCAGCTGCGCACCGCCGATCCGCTTTCGCGTGGCCCAAAGCGCGGCCATGAACGGCTCACCATCGTTGTGTTCTTGCCCGCTCATGTTGGCCGGGCACACACGATTGTTCTCGGCATCGCGGATCTGGTTGCCGCCACCGCTGGAGTAGCGACCGACGTAGTCCGCGAGGTTCGGATCGTCGGTGAGCACCACCGAGAAGTAGTCCGCCAGCGCTTCGTTGATGCCGCGCGCATCGCTCAAGGATCCGTCGTGACGCAAGTTTTGGTCGACGAGGCCGTCGGGGCTCAGGTGGGCAACCAAGCCGTGTCCCAGCTCGTGGTACACGACGTCGCCGTCGTACGCGAAGTCGACCTCCGAGCCTTGTCCGAAGATCATCGTCGGGCCGTCCTCGATGTCGCACTCGTTGGTGTAAAATGCGTTGTTGAGCGGCGTGTAGTCCAGGGCCCCGCTGGGCAGCGTGTCGTGGAAATTCGCGAGCATCGTCGACTTTTCACAGGCGAAAGACGCCACGCCGAGCTCAGCAAATCGCGTGAAAAACCGTTGTGAGTGGTAGTAGATCGACAGCTGCGAGTACGCATCGTCGACCACGACGCTGTCGGCCGGATAGATGATCTCGGGGAGCTTCGGAAAGTAGTTGCCGTCGATGTCCGAGAGTAGACCGGTCACCGCGTAACACTCGTCCTCGTCCCACCAAGGAAAGATGTCGTCGGGGTCCTGCGGCGGCTCGCTCACACAGTTGAGCGCGGCGACACGAGGACCGTCCAACGGTATACCCGGGCCGGTCGCGTCGATGTCGAGTTCAACCTCGACCGGATCCGGCGTGATCGAGGGGTTCTCCTTGAACACGCGCGCCCGCGAAGCGAACACCTCCTCGCGCTCGTGCAAGACACGTCCTGTCGCGGCACTAACCCAAACCCGCAGACGTGAGGGCTCCGGGTCGATAGTCAGCGGCATCGACACCTCCCAAGCCAACACGGGCTCACCCAAGATCATGCGGTACACCAGCTGTGGCGGGTCCGCTGGTTCGGGCGCTGCCTGCGTACGGGGATGCGCCGCGAGTATCGTGCTCAGCGCGCTGGCGTGAACACGGGCCTGCTCCGGTCTCAGTTGCGGCTCAGCGTCCGGTCGGCGCGCCACCAGAACGCGCTCGCTGCCGTCCGCGGCGATGAAGACCCGCTCGTACGCGCCGCGCACGGGGATCCCGTACATCGCCAAGGCGCGGTGCTCGACCACGCCATTGGACAACGCGCCAGAGTTCATGGCCGGCAACCGCGAGCGATGTGCGACGGTCAACGGGGCCGCGCCCGCGCTCGTGCTCGTTGCTGCGGTCACCAGCAGCGTCAGCCCCGCCAGCGCGACTCCCACGATCCGGCGACGCCACACGGGGTGACATTGAACCTTGCGACGCCAACTGCGCCACGTGTCATGCCCTTCGCGCTTCATCAATGGCGCCACCATAACAGGCGATCGATGGCTCGCAACGCAGCCACAGAAGCGCCGCGTAGCGGCTACGCGGGGCGCGCGAGCAGGCTCCTGCAACGATCCTCTGTCACGATCCTCCTGTCACGATCCTTTGTGACGATCCTTGCCCGGCCGCCTCGCGTAGGTGTTAAGATGGTCTCGGGTATGGATAGAATGTCTCGGTCGTTGTTGCTCGTCGCTGCCTGCGGTTTGATGCTCCCGGCCGGGTGCGCCGAAGACCCGTTTGACCTCGGACAGCCGCGTTCGTGCGAGATCGGCGACCAGAACGCGTGGGTCTACGCGACGATGCAGGAACTCTACTTGTTC
This sequence comes from Nannocystaceae bacterium, assembly GCA_016763875.1. Lineage (GTDB taxonomy): Bacteria > Myxococcota_A > Polyangia > Nannocystales > Nannocystaceae > JAESSZ01. The sequence continues at coordinate 1,570 of JAESSZ010000341.1, read as the reverse complement.
TCCGACGAGATGCCCGAAGTCGAGCCGCGCGAGTTCGAGAGCCCGGCGGAACTGGTGCGGGCCCTGAGGGTCTCGCCCGATCGCTGGAGTCGCGTCTCGGACAAAGCGACGACCACCGCACTGTTCGAGGAGGGCAAATTCATCGGGTTCGGATTTCGCACCAAACGCGACGAGGACGGCAACGTCATCGTCGCCTCGGTCCACGCCGACTCGCCCGCGGGCCGCGCGGGGATGAAACGCGGCGACCGTTTCAAGGCGGTCGGGGGTTCACGGTCGCCCAACTCGACGACGACGACATCTGGGGGGACGTCTACGGCGAGAAAGCGCCCGGTGTCGTCGTACCGTTTGTGCTTGAATCCGACGCACAACAGCTCGATGTCACGTTGACCAAGGACTGGATCGACATCGTCACCGTGCCGATCCACAAGGTCATGACCGTCGGCGACCGCAAGATCGGCTACCTGTTCTTCCAAACATTCGTCGCCCCTGCGTTCGACGAGTTGGACGCAGCGTTCGAGGACTTCAACACCGCGGGCGTCACCGATGTCCTGGTCGACGTGCGTTACAACGGCGGCGGGCTTATCTCGGTCTCTCGACACCTGACCGACCTGCTCGTCGGAGGCGTGGCTGACGGCAAGATTTCCTACCAGGTCCGGTACAACGACAACTTCTCGGATGTCGACTCCGCACGCAAGGTCGACCGGATCAAACACTCGCTTCCCAGTATCGACGCGGTCGCGTTCGTGACCACCGCAAGCTCGCTGTCGGCGTCCGAGCTCCTGATCAACTCGGTCCGCGCCCACACGCGGGTCGAGATCGTCGGCGATGTGACAGGCGGCAAGCCGGTGGGGAGCAAACACCTGGCGTTTTGCGACTCGGTGCTCGCGCCCATCACCTTTGAGTTGGTCAACGCCAACGAACAAGGCGGTTACTTCGATGGACTCGATCCTACCTGCTACGCACAGGACGAGCTGTCAAAGCCGCTCGGAGCCCCGGACGAGCGCTCGCCTGCTGCCGCGCTCTCGATGATCGTCGGTGAGGGATGTCCGGCCCTGCCACAGCCGCCAGCGCCGCCGCCAGTCCGCGACGACGGCGCCAAGATGGAACTCGGCATCACAGAACTCGCGTCGTGGCACTAGCGTCGCGCTAGCTGGGGATCTTGTCGGCCCAGGGCCAGTAACACACGCCGGTGGCGACGCAGATGTTGGTCTCTACCGGCTGGGCACACAGGCCGCTGCGACACTGCACCGAACCGCTGCACGACTGCGGGTTGGACCGTTGCGGTTCACACTCGGTCCCTTGGCAAAAGCCACCCGCTTCGCAGACGGTGTCGATGTTGTCGCAACGATCGAACAGCAGCGCCTCGGGCTGGCATGTGGGCAGCTCGAACGGGTTGTCTGGATTGGTGGGCTGGCAATTGAGGGACTGACACTGCGCCGCGCTCTCGCATGAGATCCCCAGTCCGAACGCGGGCTCGCACGAATCGGGCACAGGCTTCTCACCCAGGAGGCACCAGCCGCCGCCGCTGAGGCAGCCCGGCTCGCAGAGGTCCCCGAGCGCCGCCGCGGGC
>JAESSZ010000340.1 GCA_016763875.1 Nannocystaceae bacterium | reverse complement strand
GCCGCTCGCGTTCGCCGAGCCGGTGACGCCCGACCACGTGCCTGCGCCGATCAGCAGCGCCCCAACCGTGTCCGCCGATTGTGTGCTCGCCGCCCGACGCGTTGAGCCGCCGCCGCTCCACGATGACCTCCTGAAGGTGGCGCCACAGTATTTCCATGCGCACCATCGCGGAGGTTTCGACGCGTACACGGGCGGCAGCAGCTTCCCCTGGTTTGACGTGCATCAGCTCGATCGTGCGATCCAGTCCCCACCGGGTGCCCGCATCTCGGCGTCCACCCGCACGATGCTGTTCCCGGTGAAGCTGGGCGGAGGGCTTGGTTTGCTCGCGCGTGGCGGCGGGCCGACGACCTGGCTGGGCGAGAAGCTGTATCCCGAGGAGGCAGTTGATAGTGGCAGCGGCACGAGTTGGGTCCTCGCGCGATCGGGAAGCACGTGGCGCGTCGTGCAGCTCGATGCCGACCGCCAAGTCACGATCCTCGATCTGAAGATCCCGGAGACGAGCTACGAGGTGCGGATCGCGGTGACCGACGACGGGCGTCCGGCGCTCGCCTGGCTCACCCGAGACGGCGGTCGGCTCCAAGTCCGGCTGGCCATGGACTTCCTCACCGCGGACCTCCTCACCACGGACTTCAATGTGGCAACCTCGACGGTGGTCGACGAGGTTGAAGTGCCGACGGGGGTGGCCGAGCTATCGCATCGCACGCGCGCGAATCTTGCACTCGCGCCCAATGGGCCTGATGAGATCGCGGTTGCGTGGCGGCCCCTGGTCGATCAGGACTACACGGATTTCGGGGATCGCTCGACCCCGCCCTCAACGTCAGCGGCGGCTTAGGTTCGGTGGCGCCTGGTGGGCCCGAAGGGATCGATGTCGCCAGTGCACGTGCACGAGACGAAGGCCCAGCCGCTAGGTTTCGTCTCGGGCCAAGGGCCGTGGGCCCTGCGCGGCAGCGGGATGAAAGCCGGGTCTCTGGGTGCAGGGAAGCCGGCTGTGTTTGTGTGGCTGGACAATGGCTTCGTCCGCGGCGCGAGGGCGGACCAAGACCACTCGGTCACGTTGATGGCACACCAGGGCGCACCGCTGTTGGCGTTACGGGAGACGTCGCGCCTGCCCACTGAGCTACTGCTGTTTGATAGCTCTCCACGGGTGCAGGCGTTTGCACTTGAGTGTGTGCCACCGTGATGCGGCGGCGCAAAGGAGAGCGGGAATATGCGCCGCGAGCGGGCACACCCGCCGCGTGAAGATCACGGAGACGCGTGACAAACGACGGACTTTTTCGCCGACCCCTCCGCGATCACTTTCTTGGCAACGATGAACACGGACCGACCTGAGTCGGGTCGCCATCGATGGTCGATCACAAAGCCCGCCTCACACAAACTGGATTCCAGCTCCTGCGAGGAGAAACATTGCACAGGCGGCAGCAAACCCAGAAGGCTCCCCACGGGCACGAGGAACCGCAAAAAAATCGCCTCGAGCGACCATGGTTTGAGCGCGTCTGCGGCGCACACCGTGCTGCTGACAAAGACGCCGCCGGGCTTGAGCATCTGGTGAACCTTGGCAATCGCGGTTTCCTTGTCACGCAGTAGATGCAAGATGCTGAGGCCCAGCACGGCGTCCAGCGACTGCTCGGGCACACTCAATCCGTCGATGGACGATCGCTCGAACGTAATATTTTCGATGTGTTTCGCGTCGGCCTTGCCGCGTGCAATCTCGAGCATCTTCGATGATATGTCGACCGCTCGAATGTGCTTCACGTGGGGCGCGTGTGTGACCGCTGTCGACCCGGTCCCGCAGCCAATCTCAAGGACCTCCATGTCCGGCTTGAAGTACCCGCGCGTGACCTCTAGTTTCCGCTGGTAGGCCGCTTCGTCCGCGACAGGGGACTTTGCGTACTTCGTTGCGAGCAGGTTCCAGAACAGCGCTGACATGTCCGAAGCCTACGGTGCCTGGCACAGCGTGCATGGAACGAATCAGGGACGGCCGGGTGCAAAGCTGCGCCACCCCATGGCGACTCACATCATGACGAAGATTCGGCGTCGTCGGGACAGCCGGAGGGGCGTCTGCCCTCAAAGAGAGACTTGCGACGGCACAGTGCCTGGCTGACGCACTCGCGAGCGGCACGAAAGCGCGCGTTGTTCCGCAGGTCCGGATGACTCACGAGCCAGAGGTTGGCGACGTGCTGCAGATCCGGCTTGAGCAGGCGGCGCAGTGTGGGGTCGCGGTCCGCCACGTAACAGGGAAGCATGCCGATTCCCAAGCCCGCCCGCGTCGCCTGCAGCAGCAGAGCCAACGACGAAAACGCCCCCCACGCTGGGACATCCGGGTAGCTCGACGCCGCCACCATCGCGTCGAAGAACTTGCGCTCCTCAAACGCAACCCAGCGCGGTCTTGAGCCTTGGTGCTCAGGATCGACGCGGTGGGCATGGGCGGTGGCCACGTAGTTTGCGGCGAAGACTCCGACGAGGCTCCGACCCAGCAGGTGCTCCGCGGGCTCATCGTCGACCGCCAAGGTGCGCACGGCGATGTCGGCCTCGCGTTTCGACAGATCGAACGAGCGGCTGTCGGTCGTGATAGCGAGTTCGATGGCAGGGTGGGCTCCGCAGAAAACGGTGAGTTCCTGAACCATCATTTCGGAAACGTAGTGGTCGCAGCATGTCAGGCGCACCGGACCTTCCAGCCGTTCATCCTGGCCGGCGACCTCAAGCTCAAGGGCCGACATCTGTACCTCGACGCGTTCCGCACTGGGCAGCATCTGCAGCCCCGCGGCCGTCAACGTGTAGCCGCCTCGACTGCGATCGAACAAGCGCGCACCGAGCTGAACTTCCAGGGCCTCCACCCGGCGAGCAACCGTCGAGTGGCTCACCCCAAGCGAGGCCCCCGCCGTGCGAACGGAGCCCACGCGGGAAAGCGCTAGGAAGTACCGGACATCGTCCCAGTCCACGGAAGCAGGATATACCCGAACCCAGGATTTTACCCGAAGGGCCGCAGTGGGGCGACCACCGAACCGCAGCGAGGATCCTATCCGGCGGGGGGGGGGCTACTCCGATGGTGTGGGCGCAAGTCCACAGGCCTGGGCAATCCCATCCACTGCGGAGGCGAACGCGTCGGTGTAGTCCGGCGCGCAAACATCCCCGACTGTGCCGTGCACGAACCGCTCGGTGAACTCGATCAAACGCGGTGAGATCTCAGCCCCCATCATCCCGGTCCACTGGGTTGCGATGCACGCGTTGGGCTTGTCGTGCCCGATCAGTGAGAGCACAACCACCGCGTCCTCGTCGTAGCCCTTCGCCTCAAGGACAAGCTCGTGCCACCGCAACGGGTCGCCTTCGCTGTCGCCCTCGTCCTCTTCGTCGGTGATCAACACGATCACGAGCAGGGCATCCTCGCGAAGGAAGCCTCTGTTGCATTCCGCCGTGTCGCCCAACGGATCCGCCAGCACACCAGCCAGCGCATCCATCGGTCGCTCGATCCCCGCCCCGTCAATCCCGACCCGCGCCGCGCACGAAAATGCATCGGCGAGGTCGTCCCGGATCGTAATGAAGCTGCCGCCACCGACGAATGGACCGCACGCCTGATCACTGGAGAGCTCGCCCCCGGTTCGCACCGTGAGCCCACCCAGGGTCTGACATTGCGGCGCGTTCCATTTGTAGGCGTCGGTAGTGGTCACACCCACGTGGTATTCCGTCGCGGGGCCGAGCAGTGCGCCGATCCCGTCGATGAACCCAGAGAAACTCGCGACAAGATTCAGCTGCTCGTCGCCCATGCTGCCGGAGTTATCGATGATGAACAGAAGATCGACGGTTTGGCACGGCGCCGCTGGGGGCGCTTCGGCGTCACCACCCCATCCGACGTCAAACGTGGCCTCGGGGAACGTCTCACCGCTCTCGCTCCCGCTACCGTGCCCAGCGCGGCTGGCGCTACCCGTGTCTGCGGTATGGGCGTCGTCGGCAGTGTCCGAGCCATCCGTCCGTGGTGGATCGTCACCGGTCGTTCCGCCCGAGCCACCGCTCAAAATATCCGCATAGACATTGGTCGGGGTTTGCTGGCACCCAACGCCGACCAGCGACAATGCGGCGCTGGCCCAAACTCCGACTATTCCACGACGCCACACCTGAATATCTACGCCCAAATGCATACCGACCACCCCACTCCATCTAACAATGGCACCCAGAGTCAAGAACCGTCAGTCAATCTCACGTCGCACGGACGTTTAGGGACCAAACTCCATCGTCGCTGGCTGTAGATTGACGCGAGTTCAGCGCGGGTGCGGTCGTGACCGTGGATGCGGCTAGCGCGAACGACCGTCTAACCACTAACCGCAACGCAGATCTTACCGCGGTGGGTCGCAGACGCCATCATCGAAAACGCGGCGGAGACACCGTCGAGAGGGAAGACCCGCTCGATACGAGGACGCGTACATGCGCGAGCGATGGCCCGCGTCATCGCGACGAATCCTTCGCGGTGCCCCACGAATATGCCCTGCACTCGCACGTTGCTCATCAACACCGGGGTCAGGTCCACAGGACCGCGAGCGCCAGCCAGAACACCGATGAGCGACACGGTCCCGCCCGGTCGCACGGCACGCAAAGACTGCGCCAGCGTGCCTGCGCCCCCGACCTCGACCACGTGGTCCACGCCCTCCCCACAATGTTTGCGCACTGCCTTGCCCCACTCGGGGGTCTTGTCGTAGCGAACCACGACATCCGCCCCACGCTCGCGTAGGTAGTCGGCGTTGACGTCACAACTCGTGGTCGCAATCACGCGCGCGCCATGCATGAGTGCGAAGTCAAGCGCGAACGAAGCGACCCCTCCGCTACCCTGCACCAGCACGGTGTCGCCAGCCTTGATCCCGCCGTAGGTGACCAGCGCGCTCCATGCGGTGAGAGCCGCGCACGGCAGCGTCGAAGCCTCGGCGTCGCTGAGATGCGAAGGAACCTTGGCAACCCCGGCCGCGTCGGAAACGACATACTGCGCCAGCATGCCGTCGATCGGACCACCTCGGGTGTACCGAATCGCATCCCGCGTGGGCTCTCCCGCAACCCAACGCGGGGCAAACAAACCAACGACACGATCGCCCACAGCGAGGTCGTCCACCCGATCACCCACGGCATCGATGAGCCCAACGCCATCGGAGAGCGGGACCAACGGTAGCGGCTGACGGGGGTTGTAGTGGCCACGGACCATGAGTAGGTCGCGGTAGTTCAACGATGCGACGCTGACCGCAATGCGAACCTGGCCGGGACCTGGTGTGGGCTCAGCCCGATCTACGACCCGCAAGTTCTCGATACCGAACGTACCTTCGACGACGCAGACCTTCACGCCGCGACGATCCCGTACCGCACCGACAAACGCAAACCGAGTACGGCGCTAGTGGTCGTGCTAGTGCTCATGCTCGTGGGCACGACACTTGTCGTGGTCGTGGTCGTGGTCGTGGCCATGTTTGTGACCCGGGTCGAGGATCTCAAGCCACGGGCGCAGTCCCCAACGCCACACCTGGCTGACCAGAGCAAGCCCCAGTGCTGAGGCCGCGAGCACCCCGAGCCAGCGACCAGACGTGACCCCGAACAACTCGGCGGGCACGGTCACCGGCAGCGCCACTGCATTGGCAGCAAAACCAACGGCGAAAGCCGCGGCGACGATCGCCAACACTGCAGCCGCCACCGCACGCGGCTTGTAGGCACGGCGAAGGACTTCGATCGTACCGAGGTTCATCGCGGGCCCCAGCAGCAGGCCGATAAGCACCGCCCCGGGCGACACGCCTTTGAGCAGCGCGACCGCGGCGAGCGGGGTGGC
>JAESSZ010000339.1 GCA_016763875.1 Nannocystaceae bacterium | reverse complement strand
CCCCTCCGGGAGCCCATCACCACGGATCGCGCAAGCGGACCACGAACCGCGCCACAGTCCGGTCGCAACCGCGTTGGCACCACCGTGTCGCCCGGCCGCGACGGCGACAAAGCGGTCGGTAATGCCCCTCAACAACCTTCCGTTGTGTGGCCTGTTGGGCCGTTGTGGGAGGCGGCCGGACTCCGTGGTGGGCTGCTAGGCTCCGCGCCGTGACCGGCGTCGACGTTTGGGGTTCGGGATTCGCCAACATGGCGTGGCCTTGGCTGGCTCTCGCGGTACTCGGCGTCGGTGCGCTGATGACCGTAGTGACTGGGTTCGCACCGTTGCGTGCCCTCGGACTCGCCGTGCGTTCGTTGTCGCCGCGAGGCCGCCATGGGGTGGTTGGCGCCGACCGACAAAGCGCATTGGCAGTGCCGCTTGCCGCCGCGGCCGGTATGGGAGGCATCACTGGCGCAACCCTGGCCGTGACCGCGGGTGGTCCTGGTGCGTTGCCTTGGATGTGGATCGCCGCAACCTTGGGCATGGGTCTCTCGTTTGCCGAGGGGGCGCTGGGGGCGACGACTCCGGACGGTCGCTCGCGACATCACCTTGCCGGTGACGGCGTTGTCGCCAAGTTGCTGGGACCTATCTATGCGCTGGCGATCCTCGCCGTCGCGGTGGTGGCCGGTGCCATGCTCCAGACCCATGAGGCTGCGGCCGTGTTGGAAGAGACGATGTGGATTCCACCCGCGTCGGCCAGCATCGGCATTGCGTTGCTGGCGGTCGTCTTTATCTTCTCCAGCGCCGCCCGGAGCCTCCTGCTTCGGCTCGTGCCGGCCGTGTTGTTGTTGTTCGCACTGTGTGCCGCCGCGATCGCGTTCTCCGACGGCATGCTCTTGCAGCTGCGCCTCGGTGACGCCTTCAACGCGGCGTTCGGCCTCGATGCCGCGGCGGGCGGGGCCGCGGGTGGCGTGGTTGCGGTTGCGATTCACCATGGCGTGTTGCGGGCGACTATGGCGGGCGAGGCCGGCCTGGGTACCGCCGCCTTGGCGGGCATCGTGAGCAAACGACCGGCGGCTGCGGGGCGCTCACCATGTTGGTACCCGCGCTCGCGGCTGGTCTGCTGGGGACCCTCAGCGCGCTGGTCCTGCTCACCGGCAACGGTCCGGAGGCATTGCCCCGCGTCGCGTTAGACGCGGACCCCGCCGAGGCCCAACAACCCGCCTTCTCCCCGATTGTCGCCGACAAGACCATGTTCCCGCTGGAGCGGGCGGAGTCCCGTGGCCTGCGTCCCTCGCGGCAAGTTGGGCAGACCATCGTCATGCCCGAGGACACGACGCTGGAGGCCGGTGAGCACTACGCGGTGCTGCTGCGATCCAGTCCTCGCGGCCATGCGACGGCCAAGTTCGATGTCAAGCGTAATGCAGTGATCCTGCCCGCGTGGCAGGTCGCGGACGACGTCGATGAGATTATCTTCCGTGCCCGCGAAAACGATCGCGGGGCCCTGGCGGCGTGGGACATCCGAGTCCCCTGTGACCGGGAAGTTCGCGCGCCTCAGGCGGGAGGCAAGGAGTTCCTGAAGCTGACGCCCAAGGACCCGAACCTCAAACTCGGCGAGCTCATCACTGCCCTTCGCTTGTCCCCTCAAGTTCACGTGCCGATCGGCGACTTTCATTTCACGGGCCGGTTGGGTCGCGCCACCGTCGGCGATCTCGGTGCTCATGTCGCAATGTTCGAGCCGCGCCGAGCGGGCCGGCCGTTCAACCCGAAGCTGCACGAGTTTTTTCGCAACGGTTTTCGCGGCCCCTATGCAGACGACGGCTCACCGCCAGCGCCGTTCGCATTTGTCACCGAGGCCAACTACACGCCCCGCATCGGCGCCATCGTACGCTTGGCGCTGCAGGCCCATCCTCGCGGTGAACCCATGTTGGACGTCACCCGCGCTGGCAACCTTGAAGCGCCCGCGTGGAAGTTCTTGATGAAGGCCACGACCGTGGTCGTGCGTCACGAAACTGACCCAAGCAAGGACATTCGTTTTGAGGTCAAGGCGCGCGCTGAGCAGTTTCGGATCCGCTACGACGTGGTCGGCGGCGAGCATGACTTCTCACGGATTCCCGAGGGCTGGCACGGTCCGTTCATCGTTGTGCCGGACTTCGAGTTCGAGGCCGAAGTTCGAGGCGATTCGCGGCTGCCACCTGCGCTGAGCGGCCGACGCGTGTTGATCCCGGTCCACGAAACGTCCGCGCCTCAGGGCCCCTATGGCGATCAATGGCCCTACGACCCGCACCCCAGTGATGTGCTGGCGATGGGCATGCACGGTCCCACGCTGGCGGCCCGCGGTGCCGCCCGGGTTGCCGTGCGGTTCTCCGGGCACTTGGGGCCGCTCGGCACGATGGCCATCGTCGTGTGCACGATTATCTTCGCGCTCACCACCCTGGTGGCCTGGTCTCAGATCTCAGCCCGGGCCGCAGCGGCGCTGGGCGGTCCAGGTGCCGCCAAGGCGATGCCCGCGGTTCTCGTCGCGGCGGCTGCGGTTGGTGCATGGGTCTCGTTGACCTCGCTCATCGCCGTTGCTGACGTCGCGATGGCCTTAGCGGTCGCAACGAATCTCGTGGGGCTGCTGCTCGCCTTGCCGCGGATCGTGGCGGCCGGTCGCGATCTTTCCGGTGGTAACTCGTAAGCCAAACTGCAGCTCCCCGACAGGGTGCTGTTGTGGCGGAAAAGGACCGTGAAGAAGTAACCAGGTCGGACGTCGGACACTATCCAGCCCTGAGAGGGGCTGCGGTAGACGATGTTGACGGACTTGGCGCAGCGCGACGTGAAAACGAGATCCGCCACGTCGAGCGCGCTCGATGAACCCGCGGCGGATGACCGGCTGCAGACTCGGGTCTCCCTGCCACGTCGGCTCGGACGGTACCGTGTGATCTCAACCATCGGCCAAGGCGGGATGGGCGTGGTGTACCGCGCTTGGGACCCCGAACTACGCCGTGATCTGGCGGTCAAAGTCATCAGGACGGACCGCGTCCGGGGCAGGGCCGGGTCACGATTGTCCGCTCGACTGACGCGAGAAGCCCACGCTCTGGCTCGGCTTTCGCATCCCAATGTTGTGCCGATCTACGACGTTGGCATCGAATCTGGCGCCGTCTTCATCGCGATGGCGTACGTCGAGGGGGTGACGCTGCGTCGATGGTCGGCCAGCGAGCCGCGCACCGCTGCCGCGATTGCGCGGGTCTTCGTCTCGGCGGGCCGAGGCTTGGCGGCCGCTCACCTCGCGGGGATCGTCCATCGGGACTTCAAGCCGGGCAACGTGCTGGT
>JAESSZ010000338.1 GCA_016763875.1 Nannocystaceae bacterium | reverse complement strand
TTGCCGTGTTCTTCCATCCCGACGCGAGCCAGCGCCGCGCGAGCCCGATCGTCGGCTTCACGAGCGGGCATGCCATTCATTCGAGCCAAGACCGCGACGAAGCGCTCACCGGTGAGTTCTTCGTAGAACTTGTCGTGCTCTGGGCACAGGCCAAGGTCGGCAAAGACCTCCGGCTCGTGAAAGGGATCGCGGCCGAGCACGCGAACCGTGCCGGTATCGGGCTTGAGTTGCCCCGCGATCAGCTTGAGCAATGTGGACTTCCCCGACCCATTGGGGCCAAGCAGTCCCGTCACCCCGGGCCGCAACTCGAGCGACAACTCGTCCAAAGCCCGCACCAGGCCATACATCTTGCTGATGCCCTGGACGGTGATCATGGGAGGCTCGAGGGCGGTCATCCTATGACCCGCTTCCGTAGCTGCAGGGCGAACGTTGCGAGGCCAAGCGCCGAGAATGCAAGCAGCGCGAGGCCGGACAAAATCGCACTGCTGTTGGTTTCGTGGCGCAGGTCCAGGTAGGACGCTGTCATGGAGATCCCCCCCACGCCGAGAAGTTCGTCCGCCACCGTCTGCAGGTCTTGTTGCGGCGCGAGATAGCCAGCCGCTGGATATCCGGCACTCGCCAACCCGCCGCCGGCCGCCCCCAAGATCACGAAGAGAGTCACGTACAACACGGCAACGGTGCGCCCGCGTTCGCCCACCGCACTCACACCGACAATCGTTGTGGTGAGCAGCAGCGTCGCCAGCAGTGCGGTCACCAGCCCAGGAACGATCAACCCCACCAACTCGTCGCTGATACCCGAGGGGGCGATGCCAACGACCGCGACCCAAAGCACGACAAAAGGGAGCACGATTGTCGTCATCGGCACCAGCGCCGCGGCCAACAGCTTCCCCAGCGCGTAGTCCAAGCGCGACAGTGGTCGTGAGAAATACAGCTCGAACGCCCCCGTTCGGCGATCGTCGGCAATGATCCCTCCGAAGCCGACCCCGAGCAGGATGGCCGTGAAGAACAGCTGTGTGCCGATGAAAGACGACAGTGCCTCGTGTGTGTCCCCGACCACCAGCTTGGCCGCGTTGTCCATTAGTGCGGAGGACGGGCCAGCACCAGCAAGCGTCGTGGATAGCCGGCCGATGATCACCTGCGTCACCAATACGAGCGCTGTAATCACAAAGGTCACCGCACACACCCCCCCCGCCATCTTCGTCGACCGTTTCCGCAGCGCGAGCGCCAGCGCAGTGCGGGCGATCGGCCACGGAACCCAACGCGTGCGCCCGCCCTCGGGGAGCTTGCGATACCCAACCGCGTAGATCTCGTCCTGCCGCGCTGCGTTCACTGCATGCCTCCTGCGTTTCCCACTGTCGACAGAAAAGCCTCCTCGAGACTCATTTCTCGCCGTTGTAGGTGAGTGACTCGCGCCCCGACGTGCTGCGCGTGAGCCCAGATGGCGGCGGTGTCCGAACCCGCGGCGAGTTGCACGAGCATCTCGGATGGCCGTCGCCCAGCCGTGACCTGGTGCCCCGCGCCAACCAATCCCTGCCACAGCGGCGCCGAGTCACCGACGACACGCAGCACATACGGTTGCTCACCGTGGCCTCGCAGATCATCGAGCGTTCCACAATAGTGGACAACGCCCTGGTTCATGATCACGCACGAGTCGCAGGTGCGCTCCACGTCGTGCAGCAGATGCGTCGAGAGGATGACCGCTGGCCCGTCGCCATCGCGCAGCTTGACCACGAGGTCCAGCAACTCGTCGCGACTACCCGGGTCCAGTCCGCTGGTGGGCTCGTCGAGCAGGAGTAGGTCCGGATCGTGAACCAGTGCCATCGCGATCTTCACGCGTTGGTGCATGCCCGTGCTGTACTCCTCAACCGCGCGAGCACGTGACTCATCGAGTCCCACCAGATCGAGCATCTCGTGCGCACGCAGCAGTGCTATCCGCCGCGAAAGTCCGCACAACTCGCCCGCGTAGGCCACCGACTCCAACCCTGACAGTCCAGGAATCCGGTCGGGACCCTCCGCGGAGTAACCCAGGCGGGCTCGGACCGCGAACGGATCGCGACGCGCGTCGATACCCAGAACCCGAACCTCGCCAGCGTCCGCGGGCAGCAGACCGAGGCAGATCCGCATGAGCGTGGTTTTACCCGCACCGTTGGGGCCAAGCAGACCAACCGCGCGACCCTCGACCTCGCAGGTCACCTCGCGCAGGGCCTGCAGCGATCCAAAGCGTTTCTGCACGCCTCGCAGACTCAGCAACACGGCAGCCTTCTACCACCGCGAGGGTGCGCTCATTCCACAGCACTGCCCCCCAATGATCCCGTGGCGGCCTCAAGCGTCTAGTTTTAGGCCGGGGATCGCTCAAGGATGCTCGTTTCGGGTCGATGGTCAGGATTGCAAGGAAGGATCAGACTTGTTCGATGGACTAGCGGGGCGCAGCGTCGCCCATAGCGGGAGAGCGCTCGTCGTAACCCCAGCGGTACCCGCGGAGGCGGCACAGCGGGACCGGGGAGACCAGACTGCGGCGGCCACGCGTAGACCGACCCAGGCCTCGGCCGCAGCGGTCGTACGCTTGTCGAAGCGAGCGGCCGCCGTGATGGAGCGTGGGCGGGGGCCTCCACCACCGGGCGAACGCTACGCGGACCTACTGGCGGCGGGCAACGAAGCACCTCCGCCAGCGCCGCAGCGGCAGCGACCACCTTCGATCGTGAACGTCGCGCTGGCACGCTATCGACAGGTCGCGTACGACCCTGCCAGCTCGTTCGTCTCGTCGGAGAGTCCATTCAGGCGACCGGGTAAGGCCGAGGCTCCGGCGCCAATGGACAGCGGATAGCGGTCCAATAGCCAACGGGCCGATGCACGCGCTCGTCCGCGGCGCTCAGGTCAGGTAGTTTCACCTGCGTGGCCGAAGCGGCGCTCAGCGAACCCGAGGCGGCCTTCGATCGCCACCGACGACGAATCGGGCTCGTCGCAGCGCCGCTCATTTTCTTCGGTCTATGGGCGGCGCCGCTACCGTTGTCGGCGCAAGCCCACGCGCTCGCGGCCGTCGCTGCACTCGTCGTCACATTGTGGGTAACCGAGGCGATCCCACTGGCTGCGGCCGCCTTGTTGGGTCCAGCCCTCGCGGTTCTTCTCGGCGTCACCGATCCCAAGACTGCGTTCTCGGCGTTCGGCGACCCGCTCATTTTCTTGTTTCTCGGAGGCTTCCTGCTCGCCTCGGGGCTGGCATCGCAAGGCTTCGACCGACGCGCCGCCCTGTGGCTGATAGCGCGTCCGATCATCGCCGGGTCGCCACGTCGTGCACTGATCGCGGTGTCTGCGATCGCATTCGTGTTTTCGATGTGGATCTCCAACACGGCGACGACGGCGATGATGATCCCCGTCGCGTTGGGGCTCATCGACACCATGCGTCGCGTATTGCCCGACGATCCGGAAACGCTACGAAAACTCAAACGCTACGGCGGCGGCATGTGCCTCTCGCTGGCCTACGCGTCGTCGATCGGCGGCTCTGCAACGCCCATCGGAACCGGACCCAACGTCATCGCGGTCGGCATGCTGCGCGACATGGTCGGCGTGTCCATGGGCTTTGGCCAGTGGATGAGCTTCGCGCTGCCCTCTGCACTCGCTGGGGGCCTGTTGGTCGTGGTCGTGTGCAGCCGCGCGTTCCCTCCTCCCGTCGAACGCATCGAGGGCCTCACCGCGGAGGTCGACCGTCAGTTGACCGAGTTGGGACCTATCAGCCCGGGCGAGCGACGGGCTGTCGCGATCTTCGGGTTGGCGATCCTGGGCTGGCTCGCCCCTTCCCTGCTCAGCTTGGCCCTGGGCACCGAGCACGCGTGGACCGTATGGGCCGACGCGACGCTCAACGAGGGCGTGGTTGCAATCGCGTGCTCGTGTCTCATGTTCATCACGGGCAGCAAGCGCGAGCCTGGCGCTCGCATCCTGGACGGCAATGCCTTGCAGCGACTGGACTGGTCGACGCTGCTGCTGCTGGGCGGGGGACTTGCGCTGGGCCGGCTGACATTCGAAACCAAGTTGGCGGAGGCCATCGGGGTGGGTGTCGTGAACCTCGCGGGACCGATCGCAAGTCACCCCATTGGACTGATGGCCGCCGCCACGCTCCTGGTGATCTTCTTGACCGAGGTCACAAGCAACACGGCCACGACCGCGATGATGTTGCCAGTACTCATCGGGGTCGCGCAGGCCGCCAACTTCGACCCGATGCCAACCGCTGTCATCGTCACGCTGGCGGCGAGCTACGCGTTCATGCTTCCGGTGAGCACGCCACCGAACGCGATGGCCTACGGAACACGCATGATTCGCATCGACACGATGATGCGCATCGGTATCCGACTCGACCTCATCGGCTACGCCATCCTGATGTTGGTCGGGGTGGCAATCGTGCCGCTGGTATTCGGGTGAACGACGCGGGTCACGGCCGATCGTCGTCGACGAGTAGGATCTCGGCGTTGGTGGCGATTGTTTCGTCGTCCAACGCCCCCGCGTAAATCGCGGCGTAGAAGAGGATGCCGTCGATCGCCTTGCCCCCGTTCGCCCGATTGCCCAACGCGAACTGATCGTTGGTGTTGTCGACAGAGATGGTCTCGCCCTGGTCCGGAGCATCATCGGTCGAGGCTGCAACCTGCGCGCCGTCAATGTACAGCCGGCGGCGAGCGTCACCGTCGCCCTCGGTCGTATCGAGCACGAAGTGCACCACAACGCGGCCGCTGCTGAAGTCGTGGTCCCATATCCCATCGACGATCTCGCCCTTCCATCGAAAATGCAGCGAATCGATGGCCTCCATACGAAGCGTCAGCAACCCCCCCTGTGAGCCCGAGCCGAAGTGGATCAGCCGAGCTCCGTTGTCGGCAGCGTCAAGGTTGACCACCAGCTCCAAGGTCGCCGTCGTCGCACCATGTAGCTGGGCCAACTTAGTCCCTGCAATGGGGCTATGCGCGACCCCATTGCCGCCCACGCTTAACCACTCAAGCCCCCTGTGGCCGTTCACCGTGACGTAGTTGATGTTTGGGTCCGACTCGAGTTCGAGATCAAGCGGCTTCGAGGCCCAATCCATGACCGTGCCAACCGCAGCCCCGTCCCCGGCCTCGTCGAGGTAGTAACGTGCCAGCAGGCTGGTAGTCGACAGGCATGCGGTCGTCGGCGGGTCGCAGTCGGCGTCGCTGTCCTCGCTGGTGTCCTCGTCGCTGGTGTCCTCGTCGCTGGCCACCCCGGTGTCGGTCGAAACGCCCCCGACATCAGTTTGCTCCCCGCCCGTGGTTGTACCGGCTCCGGTATCGGCGGACGCTGCGGTCCCGTCCGCCGATGCCGACACCCCGCCAGAGTCGCCGGGCGTCTGACCCGTCTGCGACTGTGACTCTCCGTCGCCGTCGTTGTCGGCTGTCCCGTGAGTGCTCGTCCCGCTAGCGAGAGATCCGCCGTCGCTGCCCACGCCAGATCCGCCAAATGTGCATCCCGCCAACGCAACACAGAGCACCGCAAACCGAGTCGCCATGCAACGAGCCTACCGGATGCCCCGACCAGGGGATCGCGTTCATGCGAGCACACTTCGCCACATGCGGCACACACCGCGGCCTCCGAACTCAACGAGGTTTGGTTTCGCCAGCCACCGGGTACACCGGGCGAATATCCACCGGGATCCCCTGGAGCTTCGCGAGTGCCTTGTCCATGGGCGGCGACATCACCCCAAGTCGGTCGAGGAACGCGTCTGCTTTGGCCTTGTCGCCCTCGTGCTGCAGCATGACCAGGTCATGGACTAGACCGCCGATGCTCGTTTCGAGCTTGTCGAAGTCGACCGAAAACTCGCCCTTGGTTTCGTCGAAGCTCACCGCACCGTCTTCGAGAAAACGATTGATCTGCACCGCCGCGCCACGCCCATGCGCCTCCGACACGCCAAATCGAACGCTGCGAAAGAGCCCCGCGAAGTACGAGGTCAGTAGCTTGGCGCGGAAGTCCTTTTCGAACTCGCCCTTTTCGGTCATGAACAGGATGTTGAAGGCGCCCATCACATCCGCTTTGCACTCTTCGAGCGCGGAGTAGTTGGACCCCAACGCGAGCCGAATTTCCACCTTTTTGCCGTCGACGGTCGTGAACGCGGGGCCCAGGCTGTGGGACAGCTCGTGGAACAACACCTGGCTGAAGAACGCCTCATCGGACAGATTGGCGTGCAGCGATGAGACCAGCACCTTCTCGCCGATCGGCTTCATGATCTTGACGAACTTGGTGCGGATGAGATTGCGGAGCAGCACCTTCTTGGCGCCTTTCTCTTTGCGCACGCGCTCATCGTTGGGCAGGTTGAACGCGATCGTCTGCACCGACTTGCGCGCGTCCCCGGAAGTAAACACGAGGTCGACGACTCGAATCGGGCTCTGGGCCCCGCGCTTGGTCTTGACCTCTTTGGCCACCGGAAGATGTTTCTCCATGGCGGGCAGATACTTCTTGAACTTCGCGAGGTCCTCCGACGCCTTCGGGTCCGAGATCGTCACGAACGCCTCGTACGACGCCTTGAGTCCAAGCAGGTGGTCTTCGTAGGTCTCGTAGGGTCCGATGGTGATGCCCACACGCCCGTCGAGGTCCATCCAGGCCTTGTCCGAGGCGTAGTAGTCGTCCGACAAAAACGCCGAAGCCCGGGCGGTAAGAAACTTCTTGAGCGAGGCGTTCTCGGTCAACGCCGCCGCGTCGGCAAGGTGCCCCGCCGCAGGAATGAGCCACTTGGCGTACACGTCGGAGTATTTCTTGGCGACAAGGCCCTCGCCATCGCGCTCGATGACCGTCAGCAGGCTCTCGAAGTCCGCCTTGTCCGATTCGTGCGCCGCGACCCAGTCGCGGAACTCCTTCTCCGTAAGATCGGCCGGGTAGTAGCCGCCGCCCGCAGGACGTTTTTCGTCCGTGGCGAACGGTGCGAAGTCCTGCTGGCGATCCCAGGGCCCACGCATGATGCGGTAGTACGCGTACTTTGCCTTTCCAGCGGCGTCGGTCGCTTTGGCGAGCTCAGCCTCAAGCTCGGGATTGCCAGCGTAGGCTTGGCGGTCGAACAACGGGTCGAGCTGCCGCGCCGCCTCGATGAGCTTGTTCAGCGTCTTGGTCTCGCTCTCGGACAACCCGCTGAGATCGGCGGTGAGTTCCGCGACCGCAAACTGCTCGACACGAGCTTCCAGACTCTCTGCGGACTGCGCGGCGACGGTCTTGGCGGGCGCAGCGGGGCTAGCAGGATCCCGCGCCTCGCTCCCCGGCTTTTCGCTGTCGGTCTTTTCTTCGGCGTCCGGCGTGGCCGCTGATTTGGCCGCTGACTTCGCTTCCGCCTTGGCTTTGGCGCCCCCGTTGTTCTCCTGTGGCGCTCCATCACAAGCGAGCGCAAGCGCGGCGACCAAAGATGACCCAAGAAGCGTGATTGCCTTCATCGCGCGGGACTGTGGCACGCCGCTGGCGGCACGTCACCCGGCCGGGGGCGCGACCACGTAACGCGTGGGATCCTCGACCCCTGCCCGCGCAAAACCTGTCTTGCGCAGCCCGCAGCTATCGCACCGCCCGCACGCCAGCGGTCCTTCGTTCACATCGCCGCCCGGATCGTAGCAGCTCACGGTGTCGGCATAGTCTATGCCGTGGCTCAGCCCCAGCGCGACGATCTCGTGTTTGTGCAGATCGAGCAGCGGCGTGCGGATGACAATCCCCGTGGTGCCTTGCGCCGCCTCGACCCCAACCCGGGTCGCAAGATTCGCGGTGCGCTCAAACGCCGTGATGAACTCGGGCCGACAGTCCGGGTACCCGGAGTAGTCCAACGCATTGACGCCGATCCAGATATCACGCGCACCGATGGTCTCCGCCCACGCCAAGGCGTACGAAAGAAAGAGCGTGTTGCGGGCCGGGACGTACGTGATTGGAATGTTGCTCGCAGGTGCCTCGCCCTTCGGGACCACGAGCGTACTCGCCTCAACCAGGGCGGTCGCGGGCGCGACGAGCCGACCCAGGTGCGACAGGTCGATGGTCTCGTGGGCCACCGCGCCAAAGCGCTGCGCCTGACGGGCCGCGGACGCCAGCTCGACCACGTGACGCTGGCCGTAGTCGAAGGACAAGGCGTGCACACGCTGTCCTTGGGCCGCGGCCACGGCGAGCACCGTCACCGAGTCGAGCCCACCGCTGAGCAGTACAACCGAAGGCGGACTGCTCGGCGAAGAGGTCATCGCGAAACTCCCCGAGACAACTCAGCGCTGCGTCTCGTCGGCATCGTCGATCTCGTCGGACTGCATGCACTTGGCATCGAACATGCCCGAGTCTGTCGCGGGGCAGCAGTACAGGTCGAACATCTCGTTGTTGAACGGCGGCTCGCACGTACAGTGCGGCTGGCCGTCCTCGTCGGGCCCACACAAACCGCGCTCTTCGCCGCCGCAGAAAAACCCGTCGCACGGGTCTTCCGGCTGGAAGCAGTAGTTGCGGTCTTTGTTGCAGCTCCCCTCGGTACAGTGTCCATCGGGTCCCAGACACAGACTCCCCGGCAGACCGACCGGTGCTTCTTTGTCACGCTCGCCACCGCGAAAACACGCGAGCAGTGTCGCGCTGAGAACAAGGACACCGAGAGTTTGAAACACTGAGCGCATGGGATGTCGCCGAAGGACGGAGCCAGGACGCTAGCAGAAACACGAGCGCATTTCTTGGCCGCGGGTCATCTGCTGCCGCTTTGTTCGGGTCGCTTACGTGCACGCGCGTCATCTGTGCAATCCGCGACGGCTCCATTGGGCAACGTGCACAGCGATGGCTAACTTGCCCGACGCACAACCGCCACGCGTTCATTGCCGCGCGCCCCACGAGTCGATCTGGGCGCGCTCAGACGATCTCAGATCGACGAGTTTCGTTGAAAGTGAACCCCGGCAGAGGTAGCGTCGCGGGGCCATGGTTCCAAGTACTCATCGTCGACACGGAGCCGCCATCGCGCTCGCGCTGCTGCTGCCGCTGGCGTCCGCTCCCGTCAGTGCCGCAACGGGTGGCAACGCCGTTGCGCTTTCATTGATGATGCGAGGCCCCACCATGTCGCCGGACAAGGCGGCCGCACTGCGCATCGCCCCGCAGACCAACGGCAGCGGCATGATCGACGCGGGCGACGCCGCGGGCGCGGGCTTGGCGTACGATCTGGCGGCTTCGGAGTATGGCGACCCGGTCCTGTACTTGGATGCGGGTGAGGCCTACGTCATCGCCGCCGAGTCCGAGGCCGACACGGACTTTTGCGACGCGGCGGTCGAGCGATCTGCCATCGCACTCGACCTGCTCTACTTCTCAATCGACGACTCGGCCGACGCCAAGTTTCGCTTGGTGGAGACCGCGGACGTACCCAAGCTCATCGTCCGGGCGCAAGACCTCGCGGTCGCGGCCGAGGCCGCACGACAGCGGATCCTCGACGCTCAGAACGCTCCCGTCGTCACGGACGAGCCTCAGGAGAAACGCAAGAAGGGCAACGGCAAGTGGATGAAGATCGGCGGGATAGGCCTGGCATCGGTGGGCGGCGCGTCGATCGTTATGGGCGTGGTGGGGCTTGGCATGGGAGCGGTCAACCAGAGCCGCG
>JAESSZ010000337.1 GCA_016763875.1 Nannocystaceae bacterium | reverse complement strand
TAGTTTGACGCGGCCCCCTCGACACAGCGCTGCGCCGCCCCGTCGAAACAGAGTCTGTCGCTCTGAGCACGGCGCAAGTGGGTGATAGCAGTGTTCCTCGCGATGGCGCAGACCCAGGCGATGACAGCACGGTCGCCACCGTTGTCTGGCGCTTGATAAGACCGACGTCCCGCGTGGATTCGAAGAAAGGTCGTCTGCGTGAGGTCCTCGACGTCGGTGGCATCACGCACACGGGCCGCGATTTGCCGACGTACATACGGACGCAAGCGTGCATGCAACTTCCGGAATGCGACCGGGCATCCCTCGAGATACGATTTCATGAGTGCCTCTAGAGGCACCGTTTGTGGATCGAGATCGCACCATTTCACGCTCCGCACTTCGGTTTTGGACATTCGTTGCTTCTCACGGGCGCTCGCCAACAACAGCCGGGATGACGACGGCAGGCTTGCCGACCTCCGTGCCGTTGCGGGAGCGCGTCTCGATGAGGTATTGCGTTTTGTCAGCCCTTCGTTACCAAAAGTGAACAAAAACAAACGCAACAATTCACGCGTAACCGATCTCAAGTGGCGGCATACACAATCGGGAACGGGTGAGTCCCGGGCTCGTAGACGAGAGATTCAGCTCCGTAGCGCTTCGATCTCGTCAACGCGCTTGGGTATCGCGTCGGTCAGCACTTCGTGACCGGTGTCCGTAACCAACACGTCGTCTTCGATCCGAACAGCGATGCCTCGGAGGTGCTTAGGACAGTCGGCATCGGGCGGAAAATACAAACCCGGCTCGACGGTGAGCACCATGCCCGCCTCGAACGGCAGCGGCGGACCACTACGCTGCCGGTAACGGCCCACATCGTGAACGTCCGCGCCTAGCCAGTGACTAGTCCGGTGCGGATAGTAAGCCTCGAACGCCTTGCTCTCGACCAATCCTTCGACATCGCCCTTCAGCGCGCCGAGGTCGATCATCGCCTGGGTTAGTTCGCGCAAGACAACCTCGTGCATCTCGTCGATCGAAAACCCGGGCCGCACGCTCTCGATAGCCCGCTCCTGCACCCCGAGCACCGCCTCGTAGACATCGCGCTGTGCTGCCGTGAAGCGACCGTTGGCGGGAGAGCAGCGGGTGACGTCAGTGGCGTAGCAGTCGACTTCAGCGCCCGCGTCGATGAGCATCAGCTCCCCTTCGCCGATCGTCGCGTCGTTGCGGACGTAGTGGAGAATGCACGCGTTTGCCCCCCCCGCAACGATGCTGGGGTACGCCCAGCCCCAGGCACCGTGCTTGCGGAACGTGTACTCCAGCAGCGCTTGAATCTCGTACTCGGGCATGCCCGGCCGCACGTGCTTCATGGCGGCGATGTGCGCTTCGGTGGTGATCTCGACGCCGCGTCGCATCACCGCGAGTTCCGCCTCGGATTTGATCAGCCGCATCGGCGCCAAGATCTCCGCGGGGTCGCGCAAGGTCGCCGGACCAAGTGCGGGCTTACGACCCGTACGCACGCGGTCAAGAATCCGGTGCAGTCGTCGTTCCTTGGCACCGTGTCGACCAAACGCAAAGTACAACTGGTCCACGTCTTCAAGCAGACGGCCTAGCTCTCGATCAAGGTCGTCCACCTTGAACGCCTCGTCCGCTCCGAACTCACTCTTCGCTCCCTGGACGCCGTGGCGAACCCCCGTCCATGTTTCACGCGTGCGATCTCTGGGAAGTACGAACAGGAAAAACCCAGCATCCGGGCCGCTCTTCTTGAGCAGCGCCCACGCTTGTGGTTCGGGGTATCCAGTGACGTAGTAGAAGTCGGAGTTGGGCCGAAACGGGAAGTTCGTCGTGTTGGAACGAACGACCTCGTTGGCGGTTGGCAGCAACAGCGCGCCGCCTTCGGGCAACGCATCGAGGAGCTGCTGGCGTCGCTGGACATGGACCTCTGCGGGGAGTCGAAGCATGGCGTTGGGCGACGCTAGCATGTTGTGCATGGCAGACCGCCCGGTGAATCGACCGGTTTGTGCAACTCGCCCATGCGTTTCTGCGCTGGCCGCCCAGATCATTGTGTTGTGTTCGGACGCGTCCCGGAACATCCTAGTTGTGAGCCGCCAGCCCGCTCGAAACGCCATGAAAAACCTCTGCCCGTCGTACCTCGTATCCCTGATGCTCGTGCTGTCCGCCTGCGGCGACGATGTTGCCGATGAGGCACAGGGGACCGACGGCGACAGCTCAGGAACGACGAACGTAGACAGCACAGCGGCCGACACCATCGACGGCAGTACGGGCGAAGGCACCTCTCGGGTCGAGATCATTATCGACGACAACGGCATCCCCCACATCTACGGGCGTACCGACGAAGACGCGTTCTATGGGGCGGCCTATCAGATGGCACACGATCGGCTGTTCCACATGGAAACGACCCGCCGACGGGCGCAAGGTCGACTCGCCGAGGTCTTGGGCGAAGAGGGATTCGAAGACGACGAAATCTCGCGGGTGTTCGACTTTGCCGGCTGGGGTGCAATCCACACCGAGAAGATGAAGACCGACGCCCCGGACCTGCATGCGCTGATGAGTGCGTGGGTCGACGGGGTCAACGCGCTCATCATCGAGATGGACGCGGGCGAGGTGCCAGTCCCGCACGGCTTTGGTCCGGACGAGTTCGACTTTGTGCCCGAGCCTTGGACCGTGCAAGACATCATGGCGATCGCCACGATGACGGGGTTTGGCAACGACCTTACCTTCGACGCGGAGATCTTCGTTTCGATCGTGTTCTTGCTCTCTGGCGAGGCGATAGAGAAGGTCGACATCTTCACGCCCGCGCGCAACACGTTCACCACCGCGTACGACCAAGCCGAGGCGCCAGCACCCAAGCCCGAGCATGCCTCGCAACCGCCGGGTCTCACCTCGCGCCCCGCGACCGCCAGCAAAGCCAAGATCGCGATCGACCCCGACGATCTAGCGACGACCATGAAGACACTCAAGCGGCTCGACCGACTCCGTGTTGGCATGGGCAGCAACAGCTGGGCCGTGTCCGGTGAACATACCGCGTCGGGTCGCCCCATCGTTGCCGGCGACCCGCACCTCAACTGGGACATTCCGGGCGTTTTTTACGCGCAGCACATCAACTCGCTCGACCAAGACGGCACCATCGATGCGGCAGGTTTTTCGTTCGTGGGTACGCCTGGAATCTCGGTGGGGCACACACGAGGCGTGGTGTGGACGCCAACAACGGCATTCGCGGACACCATGGATGTGTGGGCGGTCCAGCGTCCCGACGGCGGCGACGAGGTCATCGTGGCTGGCGAGGTACGCAAGGTCGATACGAAGGAAGCGATCATCATCGTTCGGTCGCCGGGCAGCCCGGTCGGCGAAGGCACCAATCGCTCGGTGCTGGTGGAGACCGTGGAAGGCGGCGGGGTCATCGTGCCCGCAAAGCTGGTCCCAATCGCGGTCGGCGAGGACGGCGATGTGCTCATGATGAACTGGGCCGGCTTTGTGCCTTCGGCCTACGCAGGGCTGCTCGACTTCAACCGCGTTGAGGACATCGACAGCTACGAGGCGGCCGTCGCCGGATTCGGCGGCAACTTCAACTTCGTCTCCGCCGACGTCAACGGCATCAGCCACGCGGTGGGTACCAAGGTTCCTAAGCGAACGGTTGTTCCCGAGAGCCCCCCGTGGATGGTGATGGACGGCGATCTGGCGGCGACCCAGTGGACCGGCGAGTATCTGCCCCCCGAGCAGCTGCCCGGCAGCCGTGGAGGCAGTCGCGGTTTCGTTTGCACCGCCAACAACGACCCCTTCGCGTTTTCACAGAACGGGCGCCTCGACGACGATCCCTGGTACTTCGGTGCGTTTTTTGCCCCCGGCTGGCGAGCGGAACGAATCGAATCCACGCTCTACGAGTTGACCGCGGCGGGCGGGATCACGGTCCAGGACATGCAGGCGCTGCAGTCCAACACCGACAGTGGCATCGCGGACGACCTGCTGCCGATCCTAGAGGAGGCATGGGCCGAGGTCGGCACAGACATGGCGTTGGACGAGTTTGACGGCAACGCGGACCTCGAAGTCCTCGCGGAAATGCTACTCGCCTGGGACAAGACCTATCGAATCGACGACCCCGAAGGGCTGGTGTTTTTCGCGTACCAGCACTTCGTGACGCAGCGCGCGATCGGTGACGAGTTGTTCCTCCTGTTCCAGCAGGCGATGGACTTGCAGCCGGTCTTCATCATGAAGATGGCCGTCAATACGATGCGCGGGCTCTTTCCGGAGGGCGACGATCTGCTCCAAGAAGGACGCAACTGGATAGCCATCGCCGCCCTGCAAGACACCGCCGACTACCTCAACATCCAGTTCGGCGGGGTGGCGCCCGAGAACTACAAGATGTCCGACGTGAAGTTCACGTTCTTCAACGGGACGACCGGGCGCGGCATTTCGCGGGGCAAGTTTCCGACGGCGGGTTCAGACGACACGATCAACGTGGCAGCGGGTCACAGTTTTTTCTCGGCCGCAGGTGGCGTGGACGAGGAACTGCTCAGTCGGCACGGCTCGATCTTCCGCCACGTCACGACGTTCGCGGAAGATGGCACCCCGGAGATGTTCTTCAACATGCCCCTGGGCAACGTCGCGGAGCCGGACAGCCCGCACTACATGGACTTCAACGACGACTGGCTCAACGGCGGCTACCGCAAGTTCTGGTTTACCCGCGCCGAGGTCGAGGCGCACGAAGAGTCCCGCTACACGCTGCTGAGCGACTGAATGGACTCGCGGGATCGCAGCGCGCGATTTCGCGGTCGGCGCGCAACACGCGGGTGTAGAGTTGCCCCGCTTGTTGGATGGGAACCTGCGGAGTCCCGCGTCCACAACAGGTTGCTGGCCATGAAAAAGACAGATTTGCCCACTATCGTGATGCTCACCACGCTCGGGCTGGCCGCCGCCGGTTGCGGCTCAGACGGAAGCAACGTGTTCGACACCAATGGTGCGACCTCCGGAACACCGACGCAGCCCGGTACAGGGGCTGGTGGCACATCGAACTCGGGCGGAGATCAGGGCAGCGGTGCGCTGGACGAAACGGGCGAGGAGTCCAACGACGACAGCAACGACAGCAACGACGAGTCGGGCGGTCCAAAACTCGACGTCGGGGCTCCAACGGGCGGCTTTGGAAGTTGCGACTGCGAGCTTATCTACCTGTGGGTCGCCGACAGCCAAGCGGGCACTGTCTCTAAGATCAACACGCGCACCCTCGTTGAAGAGGGCCGCTACCTCACCCGAGAGGACGGTAACGGCGACCCGTCGCGAACATCCGTCAACTTGTCGGGCGATGTGGCGGTCGCGAACCGTGCGGGCGGATTGACGAAGTTCTTCGCCAACCCGGACAACTGCGTCGAGTCCAACGGAATCCCAGGCATCCAAACGTCGACCGGAAAGGACGATGTGCTTCCTTGGGACCAGGAAGAGTGCCGCGCCTGGTTCACCGAGTTCCCGACGAGCAACCAACGTCCGGTGGCCTGGACGGGCGACACGACGGAACCGGGGAACTGCGACGCGGCTAATGCCAGCGTCTGGACCGTGACATCGGCGACCGCCGGCCTTCCTGGACTCGGTGGTCCGGGCGGCGTGATCGCCTACTTGGTCAACGGCCAAACGGGAGCGATCGAAGAGACCGTGCCCGTTCCCGGCTTTTCGGGCGACCTCTTTGGGGCCTACGGCGGTGCGGTCGATGGAGGGGGAAACCTGTACTTCAGCCCTCTGGGCGGGTTCGGTCCCACGATCTTGGCTCGCGTCGACCGCGACTCCCTGACCGCACAGATCTGGGATCTTCCGGCATCGGTGCTGCCGTACGGCATCACGGTCGATCACACGGGCCGCGTGTGGCTGGCGAGCAACTTCGGAAGCCTTGCGGGTCGCTTCGATCCAGTCACTGAGACATGGGCCGTGGTCGAGGGTATCGGCGGGGGCAGCGGATTGGCCGAGGGCCCGGACGACCTCATGTACATCTCGCAGGGGTCGAGTGTGATCCCCGTGCACATCGAAGACCTGACCAAGGGGACCCCGTGGACCACCCAAGAAGGCGTGAAGGGCATCAGCTTCGACGCCGATGGCTTTCTGTGGCGGTGACCTACCGCGACGACAAGGACCCAGCGTCGCAAGCCGCGGCCTACAAGATCGACGTCATGACCATGACGACGGACGGCGTGTACACCGAGCTCGACGACCCGTACACGTACTCTGATATGACCGGCAACGCGTTGGGTGCGGTCGCCTGCGCACCTGAGGGCTGACGAGCGACGGCTGACGGGCGACGAGCGGAGCTCAAAGTCGCGATCATGTCACTCGTCACCGGTGCAGTGCGCAGGGACACAGCGACCCGTTGTCGGTCCTTCGGTTTGACGAACGGTCTAGCGGGGCGCGGAGGGCTCAGTGGCGAGTGAAGCATTCCTTGCTGGCGTTCCAAAGTCTCCCGGATCGAGTTTGGTCCCACCACACCGCGCCACTTCGTCGAACACGATGATACGGTGAGGCCGTCGCCTATGCGGTCCTTGAGCGAGTCGTGGACCAGCGGCTGGTCATCGAGATTGCGGACGACGATCTCCCGTGGGGCGGTGCATGGACGTACGAAGTTGCACCTAATGGCGACGGCGCGACGTTGACGATCACCGAGCACGACTTCGTCGATAACATTGTGTTGAGGGGACTCGTTGCGTTGTTGATGGACCCCGTCCACTCCACCTCGCAGTTCCAAACCGATCTTCTCGCCCATCGCCGGTGTTGAGCTATCTCCGCCCAGCAGGGGGGAGAACACTCGCGGGGGCTGCGGACGGGACCGTGCCTCCCACCGCGGCCCCGAGCGTACGCAGAGAATCGAGGTCGGTTGTCTCATCGATCACCAGGTCCCCCTCGTGGACATCGGGGCACTCTCCAGAGTCGGTCGACCCACCTATGGTGTCACTCGCCGTCGTCGTGCCGGACGAGCCCTCCGAACCTTGACCCCCGACGTCCGTGCCTTCGTCGTGCACCCCCGTATCCGAAGCGCCCGGGCCGCTACTCCCATCCGTTCCTAACCCGTGACTGGCGCCCGACGACTGGCTCTCGGCGGTCGACCCGACTTCAGGCCCGCACGCTGGCCCCATCGCCAACCCGATGCCCAGTGCCGCGACCCACCGCCTTCGATATCTATGTTCCATCGTTGTACACCCCGTGCGCTGCGCTCAGGTCTTCGAAACGCGACTCCTGGGACGCACTAAACCCTGCGTCCAAGACCACGTCACGCATGTTCGGCCACAGGACGTGGTCGGACGTGTTCCAAGGATTGTTGACCTGCGTGTACGTGACGAGATGGACGACATCCCAGAACGTGAACGCCGGTCCGTATGTCGTCGGGTCGGCCGTCACCATCCGCCAAAACAGGCGCAGCCAATCGATCTCACTCGACACCTCCTGGTCCAGGGTTTCCGCTTGGAGCGGATGGTCCCAGTCCTCGGCACACTCTTGCGCGACCCACTGATCCGCACCGCCGGACGGCACCGGAGAAACGCCACCCCGCAGCGACACAATGCGGTTGTCCACACCAGGGTCCTCGAAATCTCCGTAGCTCGACAACAACATCTCATTCGCGTTCTTGTAGTAGTGAAACTGCCCGTCAGCATCAGTTCCAAGATCGCTGTTGAACGCGACCGACGCCACGAAGTGACCAAATCCCTCAGGCATGGCACCGGACGCGAACTCCGCGGATCGGATGCCATGCCGGTTGGGATTCGCTCTCAGATCGTCCATGCCCAAGACCACCGAATCGATATACTCGACCGCGAACCAGCAATCCTCGTCGTTGGGGTTGCCGCCACTAGGCTGCAAGGCCGGATCGAGTGAGTCCTCCTCCGTATTCGGCCCGTAGTTGTAGTCGAAGGCCCAGCCGCCATCCGTGACCCGCTCTTGGATCCAGTGTCCTATCTCATGGGCGAGGATGAACTTCTTCCGAAGGGCACTGGCCCCCATGTCGTCGCCGGTATCGTAGTCGTCGCCGGCCGAGCCCACCCTGATGCCACCGGGAGTGATTTCATCCCCAGTGCTATCCAGCAGCGGTGCGCTCGCGTTTTGCCGCGTGGGATCGACCCAGATCCGTAGCTCGTGCCCGAGTCCAGCGAGCAACGAGTCTCCAAACCCGTGCAAACGATGGAGCACTTCGGTCGCGACCACCAGATGCGTAATGCGGTGTTCGGCATCTGCGGGCGCCGAAACGTTCACCACCCAGCCATCGGGGATCGACGGGATATCGACCATGTAGAAACTGTCGACATCGTCGTTCTTTGCCTGGGTGCTCTGGTAGCTCTTGATGTGGATCTTCCCGCTGCCCCCGAAGCCAACGACGGTCTCGGCGTACAGCAGCATCTTGTGGCCGGCGCGGAACTGGCTGTCGAACGTGCTGCAGCCGTCATTGTCGAGAAAAAACCCGAGCGCAGCTTCCGGGTACGGGCGGATGACCGTGACCCGGGCGCCACGCGCGGGATACGTCACATCGGTGACGAGGTCACCGTACATGTCATCCTCAAGGTCAACGTCCCACGTTGCACACACAGTGATCGTCTCGCAGGCTCGTACTGCGACCGTGCTCGTGCACACGAGCACGGCGGCCGCAAGCGGGACGGCGAAGCCCAAAGAACGCCGGAAGTGTGCGTGTTGGCGTTGGCGAGTCATGGTGGAGCCTCGACGGTCGCTTCGATCCGCCCGATGACGGTGCCCGGTCCCGAGTACGTGACTCGGTTGGCGCGCAAACCAACCAGATCGCCGCTGTCGTACGTCGCGTGGTACGCACCAGCTCGGTACACCTTCATTGTTCCGCCCGCATTCTCGAGGTGGCCGTACAACTTGCGCGCAAAAGCGTTGCCTACGTGCGTGCTGCCCACGATGATCTCGGCCCGAGTGGACAAAATAGCCGACGTCGGCAGGTCGAAGAGGTCGGGGTCGATTTTCTCAGGTTCGTAACCACCAGGGATGAAATCCTCCATGTCCAGGACGTACGCCGTACTGTCGTTGGCATCGACGTTGATCCCGCTCGCCGACAGCTCCGCCTTGTGGCCCTGCACGAGCAATGTGAAGCGCAGGTCGACGTGGATGTCGTCGTCGCTGATGTTCGTCAGCGTCAGAGCGATGGTTGAACTCGTCGTCGTGTAGATGCTGTCGTTATTGTCCAAGTCGTCCCAACTCAGCCGAACTCGAGCCTGAGTGAACGGACCCTCTTCGTACGGGTACGGTATGCAATCGCCCCCTACCTCGGGGATTGTCACAACGCTCACCGAGGAGAGGGCCATGCCCATCGCTACCAACTCCGCCCGCGACCGATGACTGCGGAGCTCATTGCTTCCCGGCCCACCGTCGATGACTTCGCCCGCAACCACCTCACAGTCGTCGTCGACGATGAACACGTCGTCACCGTCGCCGCCGATCTGGATGTCCAGACCCGGCCCACCATCGAATGTATCGGCACCTGCGCTTCCGAAGAGGACATCGTCGCCAAAGTCACCCTTGATGGTGTCATCGCCGCCCCCCCGCATAGACGACGTCGTTGCCAACGAACATCGCGATCGTGTCCGCGCTGTCCGAAGCATACACAGGCGGGCTATACGAGTGACACGCGTATACGTTGGTATCTTCGTCGATCATGCACCGGTAGCTCGCACACTGGATATGGTTGCCCGTTACCGTCAAGCCACTGCTGGTCCCCAGAAACACATGATGCGCCTCACCGTGACCGGAGATGCACGAGTCGCCCGGCGACACGACGGCCAGATCGTCGTACCCGTCGCCGTCTTCGTCGCCCGTGAACATTCGCAGGCCGAATCGGTCGCCGCTCTCGGAAACGTCCGAGACGCCGCTGACATTCTGGTGGAACGCGATGTCGCCGGTCGTCGACAGGCCTGAGGTACCGCCGAGTAAGGTGTACACGTAGCCCGCACTAGCTATGGCACCGATCGCTTCGTCCGGAACACCGATGGCGAGGTCGTCGCAGGCGTTGCCGCTGTCGGAATCGCCATTGAAGTTGCCGGTTGCCAGACCTCCACCGAAATGATCCCCGGCCTCGGCAAGGCCGTTGACCCCACCGAGACTCTGATAGTACAGATCGTCGACCGCGGTAACGCCTGCGCTGCTGCCGTACAGCACGTGCACCGCCCCTGCCGCAGCGTGGCTGGAGATCGATTCCATAGGCACGCCGATCACCACGTCGTCATACGTGTCGCAGTTAAAATCTCCCACCGTCAAGACGTCGCCGAGCTGATCGTTGGCCTCGGCCACGCCTCCGATCCCCGTGGTGTTCTGGTGGAACACCTGGTCGCCCACAGTCGTCAGACCGCCGGAGGACCCGTAGATCACGTGCAGGACGCCGCTGTCGGACGGGCCCGCATCGTCAGCGCCCGGAGCGGAGACGAGTAAATCGTCAAAGCCATCACCATCGAAGTCTCCAACCGCGAGCGCAGCGCCGAAGTAGTCGCCAACCGCGGCTCCGCCACCCGCAAGCCCCGACGTGGCCCGGGTCCATCGCGTCGCCGTCCCCGCGGCACCGTCGACGACATGAACAACGCCCCTGGTGCCTTCTGACTGCGGCGAAGACGCTACCGTTTCGAGGTTGCCGTCATTGTCAAAGTCGCCGCGTACGACCGCCCCTGAGACGACCCATGGCGTCGCATGGGCCTCCACGGCCGGCAACGCAAACGCCAACAGCACGCCCCATATGACCGCGAATCTCGTTACGCTCATGCCGGATCCTCCTGCTCGTCACGAACTGTCACTGCCCGTGCACCGTCGACCAGAGCTTCGAGCCGACGTTCGAGGCGAAGGTGCTCCGCCCGCCCTTTTGCTGTCGCGTACAATTCGGCCCGCAGGGCGGTCAGTGCCGCGTCGGCCCGCGCGTGCTCAAGTCGCCAAACACCGCCGCCCTCCATTCCCAGTGAGCGCGGTTTGGAACTGGCGTCGGAGCACACGGGTTCTCGCGTCCGACGAAAGCGCGTCCCAGCGGAGTGAGAGAGGATCCTCGCCGGGCACACCTGCGACCGCCAGTGTGGCGCCACGCGCCTCCGTCATCCCCCCGGGTGGGTGTGCATCGGCCAGCGAGGCGGCGGTTACGCCAGGGTCCGGCTCGGAAGGCGGGCGCTTGACATGAGGTATGCGGTCTACCGCGGCCGGAGGCTCAAGCGTAGCAACGCGAGATTGCACGACGACCCACACGATTGCGGCGGCACCCGCTACAGCGACCATGGTCGAGAACTTCATAGATCTAGGGCCCGACGACCGGCACACCTGCCCTATTCTTCTGCCACCTGCGTCGGGCAATGGTCAACAACTTTCTGCGCGATTCCGGGGTGTGGCAGAATATCGGGATCGAAACAACCAATGCACAACAACGGCGAACACTGTTCCACCGCCGCTCCCCGCCGCGTGACTGCTGTCGTGCGTTCTTGGAACGGCGTTGGCTCTCCTGGGCCGACACCGCTTCAAACCGTGCGTGTAGGAACCAACGGTGGCCGAATGGATCGTGGACTTTGGCCACACGATCGCCGAATAGCTCGCTCTTCATTTCGCCTCGCTGCGTGCCTCCTGCGGCCAACACGGAGCGAACAACCACGTCGACGTCGCGGACGTGCAGCAACAAACCAACCGATGTTCCACCCCCGTTTTTTGGCTCAGCACACCGATCTCGGGAAACTCGTCAGACAAGTACAAACGGACATTGCCGATTTCCAACTCGGTATGGCCGATGCGTCCGTCCGCCATCGCAATGCGGCTACATTCACGCATGCCCAAAACATCCGCATAGAATCTGAGCGCCGCGGTGGCATCGTCGACGGCAATGTATGGAACCAGACGTGGGCCAGGAGCAATCGGGTCAATCGCGGTCATCAGGCACTCGGTGGCTGGAGCTTCGCGTACCCGCCGTCCTTTCGTCTTGCACGAATGTTACCCAACAAACGCGAACGCCTGCGGGGCACCGACGAGCGCGGCCTGGATGTGACGGTGGGAGTCTCTTCGTGGACGGAGACGCCGTCATGATCAAGAACCTCGTAGTCGCCATCCCCCTTGCTGCCTCCTTCTTCATCGCGCCGAGTCATGCATTGGCCGGCGAGATTGTGGTGGCCAACCAGAAGTTCAGCGTTGTCGAGGGCAACGGCCGGTTCGTGCGGCGGACCGCTGGCGGCCACTCTGGATCAACCTCCGATGCCCGGAGCGCCAAGAATGCGGCGCGCAAAGCAGCTCGGGGCGAGCGCAAGGCCGCCAAGGGGAAATAGTCGGTCCTGACACTCAGCAACGCCTGTGCCCTCGGTGGAGGCGAAAGCTACGCTGGGTCGGAAATGGGATGACGGCGGGACATTCGAACCCAATGGCAGTACGAGCGCCGGGATGGCGGGCGTCGGGGTTGGCCAATGAGCCCCGCCCAGGTATGAGGGCTCCATGGAACAAGCCCTACGCTCCCGCGCACAAGAGCGGTGTGAGCTGTGCGGCGACGGCCACGCCTTGGTCGCCACCGAGGTGCCTCCGACCCCGCACGACGGCGAGGCGGCCGACGGCTGGATCTTGCTGTGCGCCACGTGTTCCGACCAGACCGCTGGCACCGCGCCGATGGACGCCAAGCACTGGTTCTGTCTACAAGAGGCGGCGTGGAGTGAGGTCGCCGTGGTCGCCGTGTGCAGCTGGCGTCTGCTTCAGCGACTCCCCGATGAGGCTTGGGCGCGCGACTTGCTCGACCAGCTGTATCTGAGCGATGAGACCCTCGCGTGGGCGCGTGCGACCGAGGACGCCAGCGATGCGCCCGATCCCGGGACGCCCCCCACGGTTGCGAAAACACTGGACGCCAACGGCACCGCGCTGTCCGATGGCGACTCGGTTACGCTCATCAAGGCCTTGGACGTCAAGGGCGCGGGCTTCGTCGCCAAGCGCGGGACCCTGGTGAAGAACATCCGTCTCACCGACAACCCCGCGCATGTCGAAGGACGGGTCAACAACTTCACGATCGTCCTCAAGACCTGCTTTCTCAAGCGCGCCGGCTGATCGTCCACGACGTCGGGGCGTCCGTCCGCGAACGCGCTAGCTCTACCTCGAGGACCGCCGCGCCAAGGCACTGCCCGCGACCAACGCGGGCCCGGCATCGGGGTGGTGGTCCCGGGTGCACTCGCCGCGTGCTTTCTTCTCGCACAAACAGTCGGCGTCTTTCCCTCCGCATGACCCCGCCAGGCGACGGTCTGAGAAGATCACGCCAACCGCCATCGCAGCCATGAGCGCGGCAACCATGCCGACGGTCAGGCCGAGCGTGAGCATCAAGGTCGAGATGGCGAGCATGGGATCACTGGGACGCGGAGCGCAGCGCTTCGAAGGCCGGCGTGACGAGTTCGGTCAGACTGTCGTCTTCGGAGACAAGAAACAAGGCCGCGATGTCGTGGGTACGCGCGAACTGAACCCCCTGCTCCGGCCCAAGCACACTTAGGGTGGTCGCCAGGGCGTCTGCGCGGGCGCAGGTGCGATCCACCACGGTGACCGATGCGAGCGAATGCGTCACTGGGCGGGCCGTGCGCGGGTCGATGGTGTGCGAATAGCGGACGCCGCCGATCTCAGCGAAGTTGCGATAGTTACCCGAGGTCGCCATCGAGCGGTCCTTGAGCGACAGCACCTCGTAGATCTCCCGCGTCTCGGAGTCCGGAGTCTCTATCGCTAAGCGCCACGGACGGCCGAGCTCAGTCGCGCCGGACACGTGCAGCTCGCCTCCCACCTCGACCATGTAGGCATCAAAACCGGCGAGGTGTAGCGCCTCGCCAACCTTGTCCACTGCGAAACCCTTCGCGACCGCGGACAAGTCCAGGTGCAGGTCCTTGGTGTTCTTTCGCAGCGTGGCTGCGGACACATCCAGCGTCAGATGCTCGTATCCGACCCGCGACGAGAGCGCGGCAAGTTCGGCGTCGGATGGCAGCGCCGTGATGCCCTTGTCCGGCCCGAAACCCCAGCGATCCACCAGCGGACCAACCGTGGGGTCGAACGCGCCACCGGACAATCGAGCGAGTTCGAGCGAGAGCGCAACGACGGTCACCGTGTCCGCCGATAGCGAGAAGTCGACGTTGGCTGCGCTGTCGTTGAATCGAGACAACTCGGACTGAGGCCGATAGCTCGACATGGCTGCGTCCACGCCGCTGAGGGCCGCATCGATGACTTCCGCCAAGTGAGCCCGGCTCTCGTCGCTCTGCTGGGAACGCGAGTCTGCGACGACCTTCACGTGGAAGGTCGTGCCCATCGTATGCCCAGAGAAGTTGAGCAGGCGCGCGGGCGGGTCGGCGATGTAGAACCGCCATACCGTCAGCGCAATAAGCAGCACCATGCCGCCCACGAGAAACAGGGGGCGCCGCTCGGGGCGCCTGAGACCCGTGGATGGCGAGGACACTGGCTGCTATCCGAAGTCGTCGAGCCTGATGTTCTCGGGCTCAACGCCCATGTCGACGAGCATGTCGATGACGGCCTTGTTCATCATTGGAGGGCCGCACATGTAGTACTCGCAGTCCTCGGGCGCGGGGTGGTCTTGCAGGTACTCCTTGAGCAGCACCTGGTGAATGAACCCCGTGTGGCCCTCCCAGTTGTCTTCGGGCTGCGCGTCCGAGAGCGCCAAGTGCCACTTGAAGTTCGGGAAGTCCTTGGCGATCTCGTCGAACTCATCGCCGTAAAACGCCTCTCGCAGGGAGCGAGCGCCGTACCAAAAGGAGACCTTGCGGTTGGTCTTCAACCGGCGGAACTGGTCGAAAATGTGTGACCGCATGGGCGCCATACCAGCGCCACCGCCCACGAAGACCATCTCTCGCTCGGTCTCCTGGGCAAAGAACTCGCCGAACGGGCCGGAGATCGTGACCTCGTCGCCTGGCTTCAGGTTGAAGATGTACGACGACATGACCCCGGGCGGGATGCCGTCAGGGCCACGCGGCGGCGGGCTGGCGATGCGCACGTTGAGCAGGATCATGCCCGCC
>JAESSZ010000336.1 GCA_016763875.1 Nannocystaceae bacterium | reverse complement strand
GGGCGTCGCGCCGATCAGCACGAACATTCCAAGCCACATCATGACCCTCACGCCACCAGTCTACCCCGGTCCCCGGGTGCCGATCGGCGAGGACCGCGCTTCGAACCCCAAATCTCGACCAAGTTGGGCCCACCCACGGTGGCGGGAGTCGATTTCCTGCATCCTTTTGGCTGGCCCGCCGTCGGGGGCCACGCATGAGCACGCTCGCAGTCAAAGCACCCGTCCGGGATGAAGTGTGGGTGGCGTTGGTCGATGAAGTCCGTCGCGCGATCGCACGACGGGTATCCGACGAGGCAACCATCGACGACCTCGTTCAGGACGTCTTCGTGCGCGTCCAGTCACGTCGAGATCAACTCCGCGAGGACGAACGACTCGGCGCGTGGGTAGGGCGGATCTCGCGAAGCGTTATCGCCGACCACTATCGCAGGACAAAACCGCTCGCGAGCCTGCCGCCCCAGTTGGCGAGCGACCCCGTCGACGATGTCGTCCAGACCACGTGCCTGGCGGGATGGGTCGCCACCTCACTCAAGACGTTGGACGAAAAGTACCGCGTCGTTCTGGAGGTGACGGAGCTCCAGGGGCTGACCCAGCGCCAAGCCGCGACCCAGCTTGGGCTGTCGCTGTCCGCCGTCAAGAGTCGGGTTTTGCGGGGCCGGGCCAAGCTCGCCGCGCGGCTGCATGCGTGCTGCGAGGTCCAGCTCGATCGTCGCGGCGGCGTCGTCGACTACAGCGGTCGGCCTGGCTGCTGTTCCTGACTCGCCGTGAAAAAATCTGCATCCCTGCCGAGGGTTGTTGCGTCGGGAGGAGCATGGAAACGCAAGACTCTGGGACCCGAGCCGAAACCGAAGCTGCACCGCAGGCGAGTGGATGCTGCGGCGGTGCTGCGAAGACAGACGAATCGGCGTGCTGTCGACGCGACGAAGATGTCAGAGCCGCAGGTGGCGAGGGATGCGGGTGTGCCAGCTCGCCCAGCGAGGCACCCGCGAAGGCGAAGAAGGGCTGCTGCTGATGGCGAGCGAGGCGAACTTGCCGGTGGTCATCATCGGCGCGGGCCCGGTGGGCCTGGCCGCGGCCGCCCACATGCTCGGTCGCGGCATTGAACCGCTCATTCTCGAAGCGTCCACCGACGTGGCGGCGAGTCTGCGCGACTGGGCGCACGTCCGGCTGTTTTCGCCGTGGCGGTACAACGTCGACAAAGCAGCGACGGCCATGCTCGAAGCAAGCGGATGGCTCGCCCCGCCGCTGGACGAACTCCCAACGGGAGGGGAGATCGTCGAGCGCTACCTACGGCCGTTTGCGGCCTTGCCACAGATCCAGAGCCGCCTTTGGCTCGACCACAAGGTCACGGGGATCAGCCGGATGGCGGCTGACAAGGTCAAAACCAGCGGTCGCGGAGATTCCCCATTCGTGGTCCGTACCGTGGACGCGGCCGGGAACATGACCGAGAGACTTGCGCGCGCGGTGCTCGACGCATCCGGCACATGGTGGTCGCACAACCCGCTGGGCGCGTCCGGCCTGCCCGCGCAGGGCGAGTCCGAAGCGAGCGACCGCATTCACTATGGCATTCCCGATATCAACGGCGAGCATCGCGACCGCTACGCCGGGCGTGCCACCCAGGTCGTTGGCGCCGGCCACTCCGCCGCCAACAGCATTCTTGCGCTGGCGGAGCTTGCCCGCGCCGCACCGGGTACCAAGATAATATGGGCGACCCGGGGCACGAATCTCACGCGCGTCTTTGGTGGTGGCAGCGGTGATGCACTTCCAGCCCGAGGCAAGCTTGGAACGGCCTTGCGCGCAATGCTGGCCGCCGATCGGCTAACGCTCCTGAGCGGTTTTCGGATCGATGAGGTTCGTCCAGGCGTGCACGGCCTCGATGTGTATGGAACCCGTGGGGGCGAGCCGCTGGTGCAGTCGGGGATTGACGCCATCATTGCAGCCACAGGCCAGCGCCCGGCACTCGACCTCTTGCGGGAGGTTCGGTTGTCACTGGACCCGGCACTTGAGTGCGTCCACGCCCTGGGCCCGCTTATCGATCCCAACGAACACAGCTGCGGCACCGTGCGTCCGCATGGTCAACGGGAGCTCGCCCACCCCGATCCAGATTTCTACATCGTTGGGAGTAAGAGCTACGGTCGTGCGCCTACGTTCTTGCTCGCGACCGGCTACGAGCAAGTGCGCTCGGTCGTCGCCATGTTGGCCGGAGACGAAGAGGCGGCGTTGCGGGTGGAGTTGGATCTCCCCGAGACGGGTGTCTGCAACAGTGCTCTCGCGCCCCCCGAGAGCGACGGGCAGTGCTGCGCTGCCAAGTCGGCCTGTTGCTAGCTCGGCGGTGGGTCGCCACAGCGGGTCTGTCGGTCGACCCGCTCACAGCCTGGTCGTTGCCGTGGTGAGGACCGCGAAGGCTGCGGCACCGCCTATCTCCACGCCCAGCGGCCGACTGGCCGGGTGCTGGCCTTGGCGGCTCCGCGTCGCTTACGTCTCAGCACAAGCCGAACGATCCCGGCCGTGGCCAAAGCCACCCCAACCCCCAGCGCGACTCCCCCTGCAATGTGCAGGCGGTCGATTTGTCCATCGAGGTTGTCGAACTCGCGATACTCGGTGGTCCCGCCCTGCGTCGATCGCCGGACTTCACCCACGCCTACGATGACCGCTCCGGCAATCGTCGCCGCTCCGCCCGTCGATAGCAGGATCACTGCGAGCGGGTCGGGCCGTTGCTCACGGCGATGGGGGCGGGGTTGATCAACAGGATCCGCGTGCGTGATCGGCCGAGGCGCGGAGATGATCGGGGAGACGGTCGGGGAAGCCTCGGGCTCGGGCTCCGCCGCGGCCAGTTGTTCCTCGCAGCGCGCGATGTTGCTCTCGGCCGCCGTGCGCGAGTCTCCTTCCATCCCCAGATCGATGAAGCGGCGGTACAGCGCGATCGCTACCGAGTACTGTGCCGCGTTGCGGGCGGCTTGCGCCCAACCGTAGAGGTCGGCGGGCGCTTCGCCGGACGCGTAGGCGCGCTCAAACTGCACCATCGCCTCTCGGAAATCCCCCCGTTCGTAGGCGCGCAGGCCCGCATCATGGGCGGCGCCGTCGGTGGGGGCGGCCGTCTCTTGAGAGCCAGCGGGCTCGGTGGCTGCGGCCAGGCACGGCGAGGCGGCCAGCACGAATCCAAGGACCCACGCGCGACGTAGCTCAGCCACCATCAACCGCCGTCGAGCCCTGGCGGCATGGCCGATTCGAGGTTGAGCGCCTTGTTCTCACCTTGGCGCGGTTGCTTTCGTGGGCGGCGTCGACGTGCCTTTTTGCGATGGGGTCGAGGCTGCGGGGCGGGCTCTTCCGCCAGGGCGACCTCGCTGACGGGGTCGGAGTCTGGCGCGGGCGCCACAGGGGCCTGCTGGATGATCTCCCGCGGTTTGGTGATTGGGCTCGCCGCGGGGATCAATGCGTCGCTCGGTCGCGGCTCGACCAACACCCGCTCCGCCAAAGCTGGCTCCGTCCCCGCAAACTACAGGCCACCTGCCACGACCAGCACGCCGAGCGAAAGGCCGACCGCCAGCCCGGATCGCGATCGCCGAGTCTCCACTTGCGACACTGGATCAGCGGCCCCTGCGGCCACCAGGTCAACCGCTCGTGTCGGCGCTTCGTCGAAGGTAGTTTCGACTTCGAGTCCAACGGGTGCCAAAGTCGCGGTTGCCAGTTCACGCGTGCCTGTGCCGATCGCTGCTTGCTGCCTGGACGGGAATGTCTCGAGCAACTCCTCCCCAAACAGCTCTTCCATCAGTCCCGCAACGCTTGAGGCCGAGGCCCCGAGCTTGCTCTCGCGTCCGAACTCATCGAGCGCTGTCTGCAACGCAGCCGCGCTCTGGTAGCGGGTTGCGGCGGAGCGTTCCAGCGCTTGCATCACGATCTTCTCCAGCGCCGCAGGGCAGTCCGCTCGCAGCGCCAGGGGAGATGGCGCGTCGCAGTCCGCGATCGTCCGGATCATCGCGATCTCGGTTTCCTCGCGGCGAAGCCGGACTCCCGTGAGCATCTCCCACATCAGCAGGCCCACCGCGTAGACATCGCTGCGACGATCGAGCGCCTCGCCGCGACACTGCTCTGGCGACATATAGGGAATCTTGCCCCGCAGGGTTCCCGCGTCGGTGGTGACCATGCCGATCCGCGCCTTGGCCACGCCAAAGTCGGTGAGCTTCACTGCCCCCTCGAATCCGATCAGCACATTGGAGGGGGAGACATCGCGGTGCACGATCCCCAGCGGCTCACCCTCGGCACTTCGCTTGCCGTGAGCGTGGTGGAGCCCAGCGCAAAGCGCCGACACGATGGCGACGATCTCGCTGACGGCCAGGGCGCGCTTGTGCTCAACCGCGCGCCGCAAGACCTTTCGCAGGTCCCGCCCTCGCACGTACTCCATCGCGTAGAAGTGGATGCCTTCGTGGACATCGACCTCGTACACGGCCGCAATGTTCGGATGCTCGAGGGTCGCAGTCAGTCGCGCCTCTTGAATGAAGCGAGCGATAAACTCAGCGTCTTGGGCCAGGTGAGGGTGGATCTGCTTGAGAACGACCCGCTTTTCGAAACCGCCGAGACCCGTAGTGCGGGCGAGGTACAGCCGGGCCATCCCTCCCGAGCCGATGGGCTC
>JAESSZ010000335.1 GCA_016763875.1 Nannocystaceae bacterium | reverse complement strand
CGTCCCGTCCGACCCGCCGGTCCCGTCCGACCCGTCATTGTCTGAATTCTCATTGTCTGAATCCTGCGGGATGCAGAAACCCCGCGCCGAACAAACCGCGGCGCTGCAGCAGGCCGCCGAGTCGCTGCACCACATGGCCGTGTCCATCGGACCAATACAGCTCTCCTGACACAACAACTCGCCCGGTGCTGACTGGGCGAACGAGGCCGCGCAGACGCCTGACTGGCAGTGGCCGGCGTCGTCGCAGGGCCCACCAACCTCGGCTGGCTCACCGCCGCCTACACCCTCACCGCTGGGGCACGCGGTGCCGTCACACCCGTTACCTGGTGGGATGTCGTCGTCTTGGAAGCTGTCCTCGGCCTCTGCAGCCATCGGCGCCGAACTCTCGCTGTCGCAAGCCAGCGCTATCACAAGCGGAAAGCAGAGGGTCCAAGGCAGTCGCACAATCCACACCATAGCCGAATGGATGGTCTCAGGCCGAGCAAAGCGGATGCAATTTTTATTGGACCCATCCAAAAAAAGAAGCGGCCGAACTCGATCGTTCTCGGGGTTTTTCGCACTACCCTCAGGCACCTGCTGTCTTGGCGCACCTATCCCATGACTTCTTCTACGATGTTTTCCCACGCTCCGGCGGCCCCTCGGCGGGCACTCCTACATCCGTTGTGGCTTGGCTCACTCGCGGTTCTTGCCGTCAACGACCATGTTCTCAAGGGCGCTGGGGTCTTGCCCGAGTTCGTCACGGGCAAACTGAGCGATGTCGCGGGCATGCTCGTGGCACCGCTGCTGCTGGCAGCAGTGCTCGGGACAGTGTTTGGGGCCCGCGGGCGCCGGACCTGGCTGCTCGCGCACGCCGCTGTCGCCCTCGTATTTGCCGGAATCCAGGTCGTGCCTGCCATCGCGACTGCATGGAGCGGCGCCATGGCCGGCCTTGGGTTTTCTTGGACGATCACGCCCGACCCGACCGACCTCTTTACGCTGCCGTTGTTGGTGCTCAGCGCATGGTTTTACCCGCACGTGATGAGAACGCGCTCGGTCGCGAACGTTCGTCGAAGCGCGGAGGTGGGCGTCGCGGGTGTCGGGGTTCTGCTGTGTGCGGCGACCAGTCCCCCGCCGTCTGAGTTCACACCACAACCACAGGATCTATTCACTGACGTGTGGCTGCACAACGCCACTGAATCGTCCCTGGTCGTTCGTATTCGAGCACTCAAAGGCAGCGTCGACGCTGACTGTGATCTCCTCGAGGTCGACCCTGGGCGCCTGCTTTCCGATCCACTCTTTGGTGCATCGGTGGCATGGACGCTGCTACCCGGCGAGAATCTCTCGGTCCGTCGCGGCATCGAGGCGCAGGAGTTCGACGCGCCGCCTATCGAGCGTGAGTGCCTCGTGGCGCTGGTCGATATCGATGGCGTGGCGCCGTCCGTGTTCTTTTGGCGCGAGGGCGACTTGGAACAACAGACCGTCCCTTCCGAAGAGTGGCAGGGCGACATCAGCGGTGGCGTCATGATCGAGACGGGCGACGACGAGCAAGTCCGGCTCACTCATGACGATGCGGGCATCGTGCACCGCGTCGTGACGGAGCTTCCGCCGACGGCTGGGGCATGCGCGCCGCAACAAGAGGGCGGACGTGTCGCGTGGAGCGACGTTCCGGTGGGGTTGCACCGCCTCGCTGGCGTCGATGAGGGCATCGACGGTTGTCTGCGTCTGGACCTGGCTGACCCCGCGAGTTCGCCCGAGAACGAGTCGACCGAGCAGTGGTATCTGTGCGTACCCACCGAGCTGTTCCCGTTCGCTGCGGGCGATGAGATCTCCGTGGAAACCATCGATACGGGCGCCTCGTCCGGGATTCGTGTGGCCCAGCAGCAAACCGGATTTGCGGAGCTTTGGGTATACGCCGGTGGCTTGGCCCCCGCGACCAAAGGGGTGGCCTTCGCCCCCGTCCCCGACTACGGCTGCGAGCTCCGGGCCGAGCCCGAGTGCGGCACTGTGGCTCGCTCGTCGGTCATTATTGCAGGCGGTGGCAAGTTCGACACGGCCGAGGTCGCAGCGGGTCAGTCACCCACGACCCTAGAGGGCGACGATGGCTCGCAAGCCATCGTCTACGTCGCCCACGCTCAGGAACGCATCGCTGTCGATGCCGAGTGCGCCGAAGGTCCCGACACCATCGGCGACGACGTCGAGGTGGCCGTTGCCATCATCCCCGCGGCGCAGTAGCCGACAGACCCTTCTTTTGTCTCTTAGGAAATGAGTCACGATCATGAGCAAAATCCTTACCCTTGAGATTGCCGCCGTCCTCGCCCTGTCGTTCGCTAGCGGCTGCTCAGATGGCAACGATGCTAGCGCGGCGGGGGGCTTCGACGAGGGATCTGGCGGCAACCCAGGCGTGGGCCAAGGCGGTGCGCAAGACTTCGGTCAGTTCCGCGACATCCTCGACAATGGCGACATCCCCGGTCCAGAGACCTTGGACGACGTCGGCTTCTTCAACGAGCACAAGCTTGAGCTGCCCGCGGCCGACTGCGGCAACGACGTTTGTGTTCACGGGGAGTTGGGCGTCATGGGCAACATGCTCAACGGCAGCAACTGCACACTGATCATGATCGGGATGAACACGCCGATCAATCCCGCCGAGATCGAGCGGCCTCCCTTGAACCTGGCCATCGC
Source organism: Nannocystaceae bacterium (assembly GCA_016763875.1). Lineage (GTDB taxonomy): Bacteria > Myxococcota_A > Polyangia > Nannocystales > Nannocystaceae > JAESSZ01. Next base: position 7,154 of record JAESSZ010000335.1, on the reverse strand, counting down.
GGTGGATACGAGCGGCTCGATGCAGGGGGAGCCCATGGACTACCTCAAGGAAGGCCTGTTTCGGATGCTCGATGACCTGCAACCCGAAGACCGCGTGACCTTGGTCGGGTTCTCGGGCACCGCGACGCTGCTGGTCGACAATCTCGCGGGGGACGACGCCGAACTCAGCCTCGCGATCGGAAACCTCGAGGCGCAGGGCAAGACCAACATCTACGATGGGCTACGCATCGCGTACGACGCCGTCGAGGCCCACGCGGATCCCGAGCGCCAAAATCGGGTGATTCTGCTTTCGGACGGCGAGGCCACCGCAGGGATTGTGGCGGACGACAAGATTGTCGCGATGTCCGGGGCGTACAACAAAGAGGGCTACAGCCTGACCACGATCGGCATCGGGACGGACTTCGACCCCGAACTCATGCGCGAGCTCTCTGAGTCCGGTGCGGGCGCATTCTACTACCTGGAAGACCCGGCCGCGGTTCGCGAGGTCTTCGAAGAAGAGGTCAAAACATTCCTAGTGCCGTTGGCCAAGGACGTGACCCTCGACCTGGTGGTCGATCCTGGCTACACGCTTCGGCAGATCTACGGGACCAAACTCGCCGAGCAGTGGGGCAATCAGGGGCACATCGAGATCCCAAGTCTCCAGATCGCACACCGCACGTCGGTATCCGACGACGAGGGCGGCCGTCGTGGTGGTGGTGGGGCGATCATCGTCGAGTTGGTGCCACGCTCGCCGGAGCAGGTGGTCGAGGCGGGCACGATCGGTTTGCTGTCGATGAGCTACGACGTACCGGGCACGGACGAAACGATCGAACAGGAGATCAAGATCACCACGCCGCTCGCCCCAGGTGAGACGCCAGAAGCTGGGCACTTCTCGTTCGCGGGTGTGCAAAAGAGCTTCGTGATGCTCAACATCTTTGCCGGCTTCGAGATGGCCGCAGATCGGGCGTCGTTTGGCGACGATGCCGGTGCGCTCGCTGTGTTGCTTCCGCTGCGGGATGGCGTGGATGGATGGCTGGCCGACAACCCAGACGAGGACATCGATGATGACCTCAAATACATCGACAAGTTCATCGCAAATCTCGAGCGTCGTGGTGCGACCGAGCCTCCGCCCGACCAAACGCCGCCCAATCCGTGGCCGCGCGACTAAGGTCATTTTCCACGAAAAAGCGCGCAGACGGAAAACCCGTCGGCGCGCTTTTGTCGTGTTGAGTTGCTTAGACTACTTGCCGGAGCAGGAGCCTTCGCCCTCAGCGCCTTCGTCTTCGCCTTCGCCGGAGCAGGAGGCTTCGCCCTCTTCGCCACCGTCAGCCGCGGCTTCGCCGTCGGCACCGCCGCAATGGCCCTCTTCCGTGTGGCCTTCTGCGCAGTTGGCTTCACCTGCATCTGCGGCTGGAGCGTCGACGCCTGCGGGAACTTCCGTGGCGGGCGCGTCCTTGTTGCAGCCGGCGACAACGAGCGAGCCGGTACCGAGAATAGCCAGGGTGGTTGCGATTTCCTTGATGTTCATGAGGTCTTCCTGGTGGGCGCCTAGCTTGCCCCGATTGGCGACCGTCTGTCCACAGTTGCCGTGGTATGAGGCGGACAATGGCTGGCGGGACCCGAAGACTACCCGTTGAGACGCTGTGCTTGGCTTTGCTACTGGCGTGCCATCCAGTGGTCGGTGCGTCCTCGGATACGGTTGCGGCTGCAGCGCCAGTGGGGGCACAGGGCTCGCCCACCGATTCCGCGGATGGAGAACTGACCTCCCCGAATGACCGGCCAAGTGACCAGCCTCAGGACCAGCCGGTCGCGGTCGCCGACACACAGAGCTCGCAGCCAGCGTCCAAACCGGAGCCAGCCCCGCTGACTGCACCCGACGGGACGGTCATCGCCCCGTGCGCGGACGTGCCTGACGGCATGGCTTGCGTGCCCGGTGGTGCGTTCATCCGCGGTCGTGATGACGGCCCGGACAATGAACGTCCGGCGGAAGAGATCTGGCTCCGCAGCTTCTATATGGACCTGCACGAGGTCCGGTCCGCGGACTTCAAAGCGTGCGTCAAGAGCAAGGCGTGTTTGCGGGGAAGGCCGCTGTACAACGATTTTTCTCGGCCGGACCAGCCGATCGTTGGTCCGAGCTGGTACGCAGCGCAGCGCTACTGCGAGGTCCAGGGCAAACATCTGCCGACGGAGGCGCAATGGGAAAAGGCGGCGCGAGGACCCGATGGCGCGCTGCATCCTTGGGGTGATGAGCCTGCGACTTGCGAACGCGCGGTGATCAAGGACAAACGCGGACGCAGCTGCGGCGTCGACAAACGTTTCGAGCATCCCAAGAAAGGTCGGACGTTCGTCGTCGGCACGCGAGCGGCCGGGGTGTACGGGTTGTTCGACATGTCGGGCAATGCGTGGGAGTGGGTCGCGGACTGGGCGTCGGACGACTACGCCGAATGCGGTGAGGCGTGTCGCGGCACCGATCCTCTGGGGCCGTGCGATGGCGCGGAGCCTTGTCGCGGGCACAAGGAGAAGGTCGTGCGCGGCGGCTCGTGGTACTGGGTCGCGCGCTACGCCACGGGGACGCATCGTCGTTTGCACGTCCCAGGCAACGACCCCCTCCATCACTTCGGTTTTCGCTGCGCCGCGAGCCTGGACCAAGCCGCGAAGATCGTCGCTGCGGCACCGGTCGACGACGGCGCTTAGGACTCTGGCGCTACTTCGATCTTGCCGCAGCCGGCGAGGCCTCGGGGGACTCGTCGGTCTCGAAGAAATTGATGATCGCAGGATCGGGCTGACCGCGCTTGTACACGATGTCGTACACGTTGGTGGTGTACGGCTTGGCGAGCCACTCCAAGTAGTTACGCGCTGGCTGCACGTTGTAGAGGTAGTCCTCGTTGACGTTCCAGATCAGCAAGGTTCGCAGGATCTTGGCGTTGTCGGCGAAGGGCAGGGCGGCGACGTTGTCGCGGAAGACCTGCGGGTACTGCTTCCAGTATTCCTCGGCGTTGGACAGATAGAGCACGTTGATGGCCACGCCCATCTTGTCGGCCGCTTCCGCGACTCCGCGAAACCCAGTCTCGTTGAGAAGGTTGGCGAGCAACGGGCGGACGCGTCCTGCCTCGAGAAACGAGCGTACGTAGTCGAACGTCGCTTGGTCGTTGAGGTAGCTGGGGACCTTGGCGGCCACCAGGCGTTTGGTCACGGCCTGCAGGCGTCGATGGATCCAGCCGCGATTGACGAGGTACAGGCGCCGCAGGTGTTTGCCGCGATCACCTGGGTGGGCGACCAGGAACAACTCAGCGACATGCTTCTTTTGGTCCACCGTCCACAGCGCGAGCAGTTCGGCTGGCGTTTCTGCATGGTCGAAGAGCACGCGATACACCGTGTGCACGTCGACCACGTCTTGGTCGTAGTCGATGAACCACGCGACCTCCGGGCGCATCCAACCGATCAGCAGGTACGCCTGGTCCGATCCCACACCAACGTAGCCCCCGCCGATCTCGCGGATGTGCGGGTAGAATGCCTGGAGCGTCTTCTCGTTGCCCGCGAGGTAGTGCTTGCCGTGTCGCGCCTTAGTGACGCCAAGCCGCAGCTCGGTCGCGGGGTCTTGTGGCGAGCCGGCGAAGATCGTCGCTTGGGCCGCGGACAGCGGCAGTAGTTGGGCTGGGCCCACTCGAACCGGTTGCTGCGCGAGCGTTGGCGGCGCGGACTCGGCGGTGGTGCTCGCGGAGGCGCCTGCCGAAGCGACCGGGCTGGTTGTCGCCTGCTCGCGCTGTGCGACGGGGCCAGCGATCGGGTCGGCCATCGCATCGGGTGGCGCCGTAGCGGGTGGCGCCAACACGGCGGTCCCGTCTCGGCCCGCCCCAGACGTGACACATCCAAGGAGGAGGAGCGCGAGCAGCGGTGTACGTCGTAGCGGGCCCATCACCCGCGATTGTTGATCACCGGCGCCGGTCAGTAACTGGCGACTGGCCAGGTCACCTCAGAGTGTGCAAAACGCGCACACGTTTTGATGCATCTTTCTTGGTGGATGTGGGAGTCGTGACTACATAAGCCACCTGATGTTCCGACGAAGCGTGGCGACATGTTTGTGGTTGTCCCCCTGACGGTGGGTTGTGCGGCAGGAGAGCCCACCCACCGCCTCAGCCGTGACCTCGACTTGGCGGAAAGCGAGCGTTTCACGCTCGACGTGGAGTTCATCGTGGAGGTCACCAACGCTGGCTCGCCCGTGATCGCGGACGCGGTTTGGCTGTGGGATGGCCGCGAGGAGGCGGCCGAGGCCCACTGCATGATTCACCAAGGCTTGGGCCGCTGTGGCACCTGGTTTGCGTCGATGGAGACCGAGGGCGCGGTGACGGTATTCGCCGAGGTCTGCGGAGAACTCTACTCGCAGCCGTTGGCGTTTGCCGTGGGGCCCGCGACGGACTCACTCGCAGTCTCGACGCATATCTCAATCGAAGCCGACGCCACCCACTGTGGTCGCACCGTGCCGCTGGCGTGTGACAACGACGAGCTGTATCCCGCGCTCGAGGTCACCACGGTCGACGAGGCGGGCAAGCCGTTCGCGGTCCGCGAGGTGATGATCGAGTCCTCGGCGGGCGGGGCTGCGACCGCCGACTGCCTCGAGGGAGTCTCGGCACGCGGTTGTACCGAGTGGGCATCGCAACACGCCAAGCCCGGGGAGTACCGCGCGGTTGTAGCGTACTGCGGCCAGACGCTGTACTCCGACTGGGTCGGCGTCGTCAGCGACGACTCCGGCTGCCGGACGATCTCCGAGGCACTTGAGTTCGTTGTTGAGCCGGGGTCGTGCCGCTACGACGGCTAGCCAGGCAGACCGGAGCGTCTACGCTCCGATCAGCGTGACGGTGATACCAACGCCCGCTTCGCCGCTGCAGTCGCCCGCAAGCCCCGGAATATTTAGGGCCGCGAGGCAGGCGCAGGTCGGATCTATGAGGCACACCGCTGGGATTGACGTGCACGTGTACGAAGGATCCGCGCCCTTGACTCCGGGAATGAACTCTTCGCAGTAGTCCTCGTCGACGGTGCAGTCCAGCGAGTCGCCGCAAGCGAACTCCGCCGTGGCGCACGCGTCGTCCTCGACGCAGCCGATGTCTTCAACGAAGTTCGCGCTCGGTCCGCAGTCACAACCAGGAATTGCGGCTTGGCACCCGTTCGGTGCGCCGCACACGTAGTGTCCGCACGCAGTCATGTCCCAGGTGCCGTCGGTCTCTTCGCAAAGCGCCTGGTCCGGGCTTCCGCTGCCGCTGCCGCCCGTCGTCATCGTCATCGTCCCGGTGTCGCTCGATGTCGTGTCGCCGATGGAGGTCCCCGTCGGCGGCGGACCCCCCGTGGTGCTTCCACCACTGCCACCGTCACTACCACTCTCCGCGACCTGTCCGGATGTCGCGCTGCCCGACGGAGGGCTCGACTCGGTTGCTGTCGTCACGCCGGTCGAACCGGCGGAGTTAGTCACGCCGGTCGAGCTGCCCTGGCCATCGTCGGTATCGCTCATGTCTTTGGTGTCGATGCACCCTCCGGCGAGTAGCGAGGTGAGCGCGAAGATGGGGGCGACGATGGCGACGGATAAGTCTCTATGCTGCATTAGGCTCCTGCTCTCTATTGCCCGGCTGGGCCTCGATCTGGATCGGCGCCGCGTTTACAGATCGATGTTGCCTGCACCGCCAGCGGATCGCCAGGGTGGGCTCGCACCATCTGTCGGGCCTCTCCGCGAGCCTGCGCCTGCCGGCCGAGGTCACACAATGCGCGGATTCGGGCGCGCCGCCGAGCGTCGGCGAGCTGCCCGAGCGGGAACATTGTTGCGTGCTTCGCCAAGTGTACGAGCGCCGACTTGGGGTCGCTGTCCGCCAACGCGGCCCTTGCGGAACGAAGTAGTTCGGTCTCTTGCGACAGCGTGTGTGGCAGCTCGGCGGCCGCTTGCCCCATGCTGCGTGCTGCCGTTCGTTTCGAAGCGAGTGCGCTCGCGGTCTGCGCTTGGGCGATGACCGAGGGCTTGGGGGGAGACTTGGCGGCAGGCGGGTTCGGACGGCTGCTGACGCTGGTGTCCTCGACCGCACCAACTTCGCTCGAGTGCACAACCTCGCTCGCAGCTCGCGGCGCGTTGCTTGCTGCCAAGTCCGTTTGCCCCGAGGACGATGCCGCGACGCTGAGGCCAGCAACGCCCACGACGACGATTGCGACGAATGTCTTGATGGCACCCGCGGTAGCGACACCCAGCATTGTGTTTGCCGCGACGGATTGGCCGAGGCGGGGTAGCAGCACGACCCACGGAGGCACGGCCGCGGCGGCTTTACGGCTGGGTCGATCGGCGTCGCGAAGCAGGGCTTCTTTGAGTCGTCGCCGCGTCGCACGGACTCGGCCATAAACAGCCTCGGTGCTTATCTCTAGCGCCCCGGCGATCTCTGCCGCGCCTCGTCCCTCAAGCTCCGCCATCATGAACGCACGCTGATGTCCGGGCTCCTGGGTCTCGAGAAACCGCTGAAGGAAGTCCCGCGCGAGCACGCGATGGCTCGGCGCCCGCGCGTGCTCACGGCTGACCAGGGCCAGCGCCGCTCGCTTTCGGGAGCGACGCGCAGCGGACCGTCTGTAGCGGAACGCGATGTGTCGTGCGAATCCGGTGAGCCACGGCCGCACGGGGCGCGAGCTATCGAAGTCGCTCCAGCGTTGGTAGGCCGCGATAAAGACGTCCTGAACTGCGTCGCCCACGGTGTCCGGTGGCACCGCCAAACGGCCGAGCACCGCCGCAACGTACGGGCCCTCCGCGCGGTACGCACGCTCAAACGTCCTGAGATCGCCTGCAAGCTGCATCTCTAACCACCCCTTCTCCGCCCGGCTGAAGATCTGGATCCGATATGTGCTTCGACTCCGAACATGAGGCGGCCTACGACCGGTGTGGGCCGAAACACCTCAATATCTCCCAGGACATAGCCTGTCCCGGCCACAACCGCGGCGCCACCGATTCGTGCGGTCACAGCCCAAACTCGCGTGAGTGACCATGCGACGCCGACGTCGACGCCCGCTTCCGCCCAGACTCCAGCGCGGTCGTTCGGGGCGGTCCCGCGGGCATCCGACCGGCTGCCGCCCGCGGAGACTTGGCCGCACAGCGGTAACTCGAGTCGCACCAAGCCGGGCCGAGCGCACACCTCAATACCGGCCATGCCAAGCTG
>JAESSZ010000334.1 GCA_016763875.1 Nannocystaceae bacterium | reverse complement strand
CGGGGCTCGGGACGATTGCCGGACTCGGTCAGCTTCAAGAACTGCGGCTCCGTGACACCAACGTCACCGACGCGGGCCTCGCCGCGATCGCCGGTCTCATAGAGCTTCAATGGCTCGGCCTCAACGGTACGCATGTTACCGACGGGGGGCTCGAACATCTGGCCGATATGACCGGTCTTGCGCGGCTGGATCTAGAACGCGCGCGTGTCAGCGATGCCGGGCTCGCGCACCTGACACGACTGCCCGCGCTAAAATGGCTCTACCTCATGGAGTGCCCCGTGACCGATGCTGGTCTCGTGCATCTGGCCGCGCTGAGCCAGCTTCGTGTCCTGCTCTTGTACAAAACCGCGGTCAGCGATGCGGGGTTGGTCCATCTGACAGACCTCAGCCAGCTAGAGGAGTTGTTCATCGGTGATACGCAGGCGACCGAGGCTGGTGCACAAGCGCTTCGGCGCGCTCTGCCGGAGTGTTCGGTTGTCCTGTAACCGTGCGCCGTGGGGTACCCTCAGTCCATGTTGGGGCGTGTTCGACCGGTGTGCATCTTAGGCCTGCTGCTCAGCTCGTGGGCGTGTGGCGACTCAGGCACGACCGCCGACGGCACAACCGATGACGTCACGACCGTAGACGTCACGACCGTAGACGTCACGAACGGCAGCGGTGCCACCGCCGACGGCACGACCGATGACGGCGGCGAGGCAGCATGCCCGGGCGCGTGGGATCAGGGCTTCGCGATCGAGATGCCAAGCCTCCCCCCTGGTGATCCCGAAGCCGGCTACGCCGCGCTACTGAGTGAGGACTACGTCAGCTGCGGGATCCCCTGGAGCGTGTTCTCGCTGGCCGAAGGCGTACTTGGCATCGAGGATCCACTTCCGGGTCGCGTTGGAAAGAACGCGGAGGTCGGCCATTCGTGGACCGTCGTCACACTCGAAGACCAAAGTGAACTCGTGGTCTCCAACTGCTTGCAGTGCCACGCGGGTCGGTTCAACGGCGAGCTCATCGTGGGGCTCGGCAAAGCCGACATCGACAACACCACACCGTTCAACGAAATACTCGACCCGCTTCCGTCGCTTCCAGAGACGACCGAAGCCAACATCGCGTTCAACAAGTTCAAGGCCCGCATCTCCATTCTAGGACCCTCGGTGGTGATGGCGACGATCGGCTCCAATCCCGCCGTGATGTATGCGATCGCGTTGATGGCCCACAGAGACCCGCAGACTCTGGCGTGGAGTGACGAGGCGCTGTTCGAGTTACTGCCCGGAAAGAACCTCCCGGCCGACCCCCCTCCCTGGTGGCGAGCCAAGAAAAAGGCGACGCATTTCGCCAACGGCATGTCGCGCGGCGACCATCGTGGGACCATGATTCTCGCATCGTCGCTGTGCACCGACAGTGTCGAAGAAGTCGAAGAAATGCTCGGTTACTTCGCCGACATCCAGGCGTACCTCGGCTCTCTCGAAGCGCCGAAGTATCCGTTCTCGATCGACGCCACTCTCGCCACCGAGGGCGAGGCCTTGTTCGAATGCAGTTGCAGTGGCTGTCACGGGACCTACGATGACGACCCCGACGCTGAGACGTTTCCTAACCTTCTGATCCCAACTGAAGTGATCGGAACCGACCCCAGTTTCGCCGAATATGCCGGGCCTGGCGGTGCTTACAATCATCTTGAGGCTCGCTTCAACGAGTCGATCTACGGATCGATCGGTGAAGTCGTCACCGCAGGCCCTGCGCCCGGCTACACCGCGCCGCCGCTTGACGGCATCTGGGCCACCGCGCCCTTTTTCCACAATGGCTCCGTGCCGACGCTGGCGATGGTTCTCGACAGTGCAGCCCGGCCGAACTTCTGGCGTCGTGTGGACTACGACAGCACGAACTTCGACGAAGACGCGCTGGGCTGGCCCTGGAACGTCTCGGAGGTTGGGCACCAAGACGCTGCGGACGACGAGCGCAAGTTCATCTACGACACCACGCTGTTCGGCTACGGCAACGGTGGGCACACATTCGGAGACCACCTCAGCGATTCGGAGCGCAGGGCGTTGCTCGAATATCTCAAGACGCTGTAAAGCGGGTCGTCACGCGCCAGGCTCGTCCTCGATGTCGCTGACCAACAGTCGGCGCATCGACAGGTCGAGGTCGCTCTGCACGACGCGCATGATGCTCAGGAACTGACTCTGCCCGACCTTGAGCCGTTCCATCAGCGCATCCTTGGTCGCGTGCAGCAACGCTTTGCGTGCCTTCTCGATCCAGCGAAAGGCGGTCGTCCGATGCACGCTGTAGATCGCCCCGACCTGGTCGATATTGAGACCGTGGATCACCTGGTGCCGCAGCAAGTTGCGCTCACGCGGCGTGAGGTTGGCGAAGCCGTCACGAAGTGCTTCCTTTAACTCGGTCTTGTAGGTGCGCTGGATGTAGTCGAGCTCGGGATCCTCGGCCGGCGAGGGCATCGCGCCCAACATGTCGGCCTCGAAAGGGATCTCCTTGTCCGCGCTCTTCGAGCGCACGATGTCGACGATCATCCGCACCGCGGTGACCCGCACCCACGCGCGCAAGTCGCCACGCCCGGCGTAGTCCGCGATCTTCGGCGGCCTCGAATCACGCGCGACGAACAACTTGTTGCGGAGCGACTGACGAAACTCGTCCTTGGTCAGGTTGACATTTCCCGACCGTGCGATCGCGAGATCGATGTCGCGCCCAAACTCGGAGTCGAACGCGGTGAGGGCACGCCGGTCACCAAGCGAGCACCCGCACGCAAGATGGAGATCTTCTACCTTGAGATCATCGAGGGTGTCGGGCGTTGCGTCTTTGCCCAACACGCGAGCGACGTGCGCGACAAAACCTTCGGGGGTCGGGGCCGTCGACAACGCGGAGGCCTCAGCCCGCGCGACCATCTCAACCAGCCGCGCCTCAAGCCCTGCGACATCGGTGAACGCAGCGCGGGCTTCCTCAGGCACCGCGGCCACGAACGCCTCCTCCAGGCTTGCGCTCGCCATCCAGCGCCAAGCGTATCCGATCACTGCGATTCTCGCGGCGTCGATCGGTCTGCACACTCGACGACGAACGACACCGGGCCTCAAGGCGCCTGAGGAGCGGAACCTCTGGCCGCCACATGCGCGAATACTCGCGACGGATCCGATTCGCGCACCTAGCGCGAACACTCGGAAACTCAAGAAATTACTCGGAATTCAGGTTTGCAAAAATTCGCGGTCGAGCTACGTCTAAGGACCGTGGCACGCAAAGTCCGAACAATCCTCGCGACCGCCTTCCTGCTCCTGCCCCTGGCCGCTGGGTGCGGGCAGAAGGACCCAGGCGTTCAGAAGGTCGACACCGCCGTAGCCATCGCTAAGGCGTTGGAGAAGTCGCCCGCCTCTGGCGACGAGGTCCTCAAGAAGCACGGGCTGACGAAGCAAGAGTACCAGAAGCTCGTTTTCGAAATCACGGGCGACGAGAAGCTCAACGCGCTGTACCACCAGGGTCTGGGCCGATAGCGGAAACCTAGACGGGGCAAACGAGCACTGAGTATTGGCGGCGATGGTCGCGAACACTCATGCTCCGACAACTCGTATGTACCGCGGCCCTCGCGTTCCCGCTTCTCGGATGTAGCCCGGCACGGGATGAGGCCGAGACCCCGCCACCGGCCGAAGCCGCGGAAGAGGCGATCGTCGAGCCCTTGCCAGCGCATCTCGACTCGCAGATCGCCGACTATCTAGAGCAGTACGGCCGCAACTGGCCGTCGTTTCGATTTCACGGGGTGATTCTCGTGGCTCGAGGGAACGAGATCGGGATTCACCGCGCCTTTGGGCTGGCAGACCTCTCGTCTGAGGTCCCGAACGAGGCATCGACGCACTTCCGCATCGGCACGATGTCGGCGCAGTTCATCGCGGCCGCGATTATGGTGCTTGTGGACGACGGAAAGTTGTCGTTGTCGGACCCCCTTGGCAAGTACCTGCCCGACTACCCCAACGGGAAATCGATCACGGTAGAGCACCTGCTCACGCACACCAGCGGTGTCCCAAACTTCACCGACATGGGCTGGTTCGTCGACGCCAAGCACACGCCGACGACCAGTCAGCAACTCATCGAGCGATTTCGTCCGTACAAGCTCGAGCATGCGCCGGGCGAGGAGACCACCCCGAGCAACTCGAACTATGTGCTCCTGGCTGCGGTCATCGAAAAGGTCACCGGTTCGCCTTTCGAGACGTTTGTCGCGGCGCACGTGCTGACCCCTCTCGCGATGAACGCGACGCACTTCGGCACTACCGAAGACCAGCAAGCGGTCGGCCTTGAGTTCAACGAAGCAGAACACCTTGACCCCGTGCGCGGGGTTCATCCCGGCTCGCTAGGGGCTGCCGGTGGATACGTGTCAACCGCACGCGACCTGCTGGCGTTCAACCGAGGCCTCACCAACGGCAGGCTGCTCACGGAGGAGGCGCGAGACCGCATGATGGGTCGCCTGGAGTCAGACGTCGGTTACGCGTGGGTCACCAACGAGGTCCGCGGTCGCACCGTCTCTGGCTGGCCGGGCATCATCGACGGGATCAACTGCTCGGTGCTCAACGTCGCGAACGACGACACCGTGGTCATCGTGCTAGCGAACACCGAAGTCGTCTCCGCGGGTGGAGTAGCGCAAGACATTTTGGCGATGGTGTACGGGGGCGAGCCGCCAGTCTACGACGAGCATCGCGAAATATCCGAGCCTCTCGTAAAGCAAGTGAGCGCGCTTGGTCACTACACAATCACCCGCAAGACCGAAGAGATGATCGCGGCCGTGGACCCCGCACAACTCGACAGCCTCGCAGAGATCGACGTCGTGCTCCGCAAAGACCACCTCGTGTTGGAGATCTCCGGGCACGGAAACAAGCGCATGCACGCGCTGGGCAACGGCCGTTTCTTCTTCAAGGATCTCCCGCGAACCACAGCACAATACTCAGCACTCACCGACGGCAAAGGACGCCTGGTGCTGGTGCAGCCCGGTGGAGCGGAGTTGGTTTTCCTTCGGAAACGATCGCCGTAGACGGTGAGCCCTACGTCCCGCGGAACAGCCACAGCCCTTGCGTCTCGCTGTAGGCCCCTGCGCCCACGATCCCGACATCGGGCGCCCCAGGCAGGCCGGTCGGCACAAACGTCGCGTAAGCCTCAGGCGCATAGAACTCGAAGCATGAGCCAGCGTCGACGATGTGGACCTGGTTGGCAGCGATGATTGGGACGTGCGGACCCGTCTCGGTGGCGGCTGCGCCACACAGCGCTTCAGGACTGCCCGTGGCCCAGTCGTGGGCGTTGGTGACGTCGAGCCACCCCGCGCGCAGCTGGCCTTGGGGCGGAGCATTGGGCGTGAACCAAGAGTCGGCGAATGCGCTGGCTTCTCCGAACGTGAAGGTCTCCGCTTCGATATCGTAGCGGTAGATATAGACCGTCGTCGAAGAGACCATCGTGATGCCTTCGATGTTGGCATCGCCCTCAAACTTGGCTCCCCAGTGGCCAGGGATCGAGTACGCGGCAAGCAGTGGGTCATCGCCAATGTTCGGGAAGGTCGCAGCGAAGTCGAGCTTGGTGATCCAGGACTGGGTCTCCAGGTCGAGTACCGAGACGTCAGTGGCCGACAAGACGTAGACGAGTTGCGGCGCCTCGATATCAAAGGCCGCCAGGACTTCACCGGTGGGGGCAAGCGGCGTGGGACCGCCGATCGTGATCGGATTCCACACCCCGGTGTCGGGCGCGAGCACCCACGCGTCGCACGCCGCAAGATCGTCTGCGCACGCGGCTGGCGGTACGTTGCCGGTCTCGGAGTCTGTGGGACCGATCCCAGTCGTGTCGGCACCGCTGTCCGAGTCAACGCCGCCGGTCTCAGTGTCGGCGTCAGAGTCAACGGGAGAAAACGTCATCGCTGAACTGCTATTGCCGGTCATGTCGGCAGTACCGGTGCCATCGGTCTGTTCACCGGAGCCCAACGTCGCCGCACTCGCCCGGGCCGCTTCGTCGCCAGAGCTACAGGCTGCGAGTACCAAGCTCGCCACGAACACGGCCGCGCTGCTCCTCGATGCTCTTGCGCCTTGTGAAAGTCGCGTTCGAACTCCGGAGAGCGCCGATCCGAAACTGCTGTTGAACAACGTCCCAGGGAACGTTTCGATCATCCACCGTGGCATGGCATTGTCGAAGGATCCACTCATCGCGCCCGTCGAGCGTAGCGCACGATCCGGCTTACCTCGACCCCTCTTGGCGTGGCTGCCCGCTCGTTCTGGCCATCTTTCGCAGTTATTGAGGAGAGAGTGGCTTGTATGAGTCGTCTGAGAGTGCTCTGTGCGTCGGCCCGCGGCGCAAAATCCGCTGTGCAGCGAGCACCGCCGCGCCACCTCTTGCCGAACAAGGGTGGGTCATTTCTGACGAGCGTCGAAGTCGTCCGAGAAGTTGTCGCGTCCAGCGCTGTCACATCGCGCCCGTTCCGTGTCTACCAAGCATGAAACAGAACGTGTTGCGGTGCCTGCTGACCACGGCTGCGTCACTCCTGCTGTGCGGCTCCGCCCACGCGGCCAGCACCTGGACAACCCCAGCAAACCCCGTGTGGGAAGTCCTACATGTGCGCGACGGATCGTCCCATCACTACACGTCTCGAGTTAGCGCCGAGATGACCATCCAGACCGTCCCTGGGGAGACCTTGGTATTTAGGAGCGGAACGATCACCGCTTTGATTGACGGTTGGGAAGTCGGATACGAGATTACTCCTGAGGACTTCGCCGAGAATCTACACGCATGGAAGAACGGCAGCCTCGATGACATCACCGGCCTGGCCCGGTTCTTCCGGGCGATTCCTCCAAGCGCAACTGCCGTGGTCTTGCTCCCCAAGACCGACTGGCCCAGGGGGTTTGTCCCTACATCGCTCTCAGTCGAACTGGAGTTCAATACCAATACGTTCACCTTCCTGTTCGAACCGCAGAAGACGAATGGGGTGAGCGGGCGTTTTCCGCTAGAGGATCTCGAGCTCGGGCCCGACGATGACCTCCGCTGGAACGTGATTGGTCACGACCGGGGGGATCACCACCGACTGGCAATCCAGTGGCGCAACCCAGCGGTCGACGGGGTTCCATTGCAGATAAGTCAGCGATACGCCCTTGACTTGCAACTGCAAGAAATCGACGGGGACGTTCTGCGAAACGACTGTGAGCCGAGTGACGGCAGGGCCGCCGCCCAAGTCAATGAGTGTTACCACGCGTGGAACAAGCATCTGACCGCGATGGGCGACGGGGAGGTGGTCGATCTGGTGCGCGACGTTCCTGACAACACCATCGCGGGGCAGATCGACACAGTCGACTTCAACTATCTAATTCTGAAGCTAAACTCGGGGGATTGCGTCTACTATTCGCACATCAAGCAATACACGATCCCAGATTCGATAGTGAAAGGTACAACAGTGTCGGCGGGGGAGGTGATCGG
>JAESSZ010000333.1 GCA_016763875.1 Nannocystaceae bacterium | reverse complement strand
GCGCGGCGAGGCCACCGCGGCCGACTACCACCAGCAAGGTCAGGCGTTGTCGGCGGATTCGGCTCGCATCGGCGAGGCTATCGAGGCGCTAGAGGTCGCGTACGACAAAGACCCTACGCAGCACGGGTGGGTTTTGGGACGCGGGGTGCTGCTGGCGCAGATCAGCGACTGGGGGCAGGCAGCGACGACGCTGCAGCTCTACTTGGATCGGGCGCCCGCCGAAGCGGCGGATCGCGGGCGCGCGCAGGCCCGGCTCGCGATGGTCAAGTCGCAACTCACGCAGGCCAGCGCCACACCGAAATAGTCAGCGTCAGCCCCGCGGGACAATCGGCGGGGCTAATCGGCGGGCTACTCGGTCGTAACGCGACGGACGGCCTCGGCGCGAGCCGCCCGGGCCTGGACCACCAGCCCGTGCAACGACCACTGACTGCGGGCGCGGACAAGATTGTGTTCGCCCCGGCCCGCGAAGCGCGTCGTGTCCCATCCGAAGTACGTCTCCCGCAAGGCGTCCGCCAAAAACCGCGCGGACAACTCCAACGTGATCCACTCGATGCCGAGCACCAATGCTTCGCACTCCACCGCGGTCGGGCCGGGCTGCACCGTCGAGGCCCACCCCTTCAGCGAGGCTACGAACACCGCATGATCAAACGAGGCGGTCTCGCAGTCTTCGCCCGCCGGGTTGCACCACGAACGCCAGGCATCGCCCAGCTCATACGCGAGCGGCAGCGGCCCCACCGTATCCAGGTCGATCCACGCGACCGCCCGCTGCGCGTCGGCCCCACTCGCGCCTGCGAACACAACGTTGTTGAACTTGGGATCGCCGTGAGCCACACGCGGCGGCGCATCGGGCAGCGACGGCAGACGCTCAGCTTGGTCGAGTAGAGACTGCGCCAGCGGGGCGACATGGTCGTACAGCCGATGCTGCGCGCCGCCATCCACTGCGGCACGAAGACCAGCGAGGTGCGCGGGGGTGTCGTGCACGCCCGATCGCATGCCAACGAAGTCGGCTTGCGACAGCTCAGCGAGCGCACCGTGAAAGCGCCCCAGCAACGCCGCCGCCGCGTGGGCCTGGCTCGCGGTGCTCACCGCATCGTGGGTCACGCCCGACACACGGGTCATCACCCGCCACGGCGCCCCAGCGACGGTCTGCCAGCGTGCGCCATCCCGAGTCGGCACCAACCGCGGCGAAGACAATCCGCAGCTGGCGAGGCGCTCGGTCACCCGCGCGATATTGTCGTGGATCCTCGGCGAAAACACCGGATGCACGCGCTGCAGCACGAGCGCAGTACCGTCGTCCGTGTCGACCGCAAAGGTGTCGTTGATGAGCCCATGACCCAACGGCTGCACGCGCGCGCGCGCCATCCCCGACCACGCGCCCAGGACCGCACGGGCATCCTCGCAGGTGACTGGCGCTCGCGGGCTCAACGAACACAACAGTACAGGAGTCTCGCGCGGGGATCCTGTGATGACGACTGGGACCCCCCTTGCGCCATGCGCGTGGTCCCGGCTACTCGAACAGCGCTGGGTTGACCGCGGCCCCCGTGCGACGCGCGGCGGGACGGGCTCTTGGTCCACACGCTCGCGACCCGCGTAACACTGGTACCCCGAGTACCGGTTAGGGAACACAAGACCGATGACCGTCGAAGACCACCGCTCCGTCCAGGCCCATCTGCCCGGCATCCCGGGTGACGTGGGAGGTTTTTCTGTTCAACGCATGTTCCCGCGCCCGGGGGCCGACATGGTTGACCCGTTCTTGTTCCTGGACTTCTTCGATACGAAGGTGCCTCCAAATTTTCCCAGCGGCCACAACGCGCACCCGCATCGCGGATTTGAGACCGTTAGCGTCGTCATGAAAGGCGAGATCGGCTATCGCGATTCGTTAGGGAATCGCGGGGTGCTCAAACCCGGATCGGTTGAGTGGATGACCGCCGCGAAAGGCATCGTTCACGATGCCCACGACGACCACGAGTTTGCGAAATCCGGCGGCGAGGTCATGGGTCTGCAGCTCTGGGTGAACCTTCCGGCACGGCTGAAGATGATGGATCCGGCCGCGCGGTACATCCCGGGCAGCGCAATACCGCGACAGGCAATACCTGGCGGAGAGGCCCGCGTGATCGCTGGCACCGCGCATGGCGCCCAGTCGCCGCACACAACGCATGTCCCGCTGGTCTTGGTGGACTACACGGTCGCGTGCGATGCAGCGGTACGGCTGCCGCTACCCGCCAGCTGGAATGCATTCGCTCTCGTCTGCCAAGGCGCTGTCCGGATTCCCGGTCAAGAGCAATGGATCAAAGCAGGAGAGTTCGTTCGACTGAACAACGACGGTCACGCCGTGGTCTTTACGGCCGCGGCGGACGGCACCAGGGTGTTCATCGGCGCTGGGGAGCCGATTGGCGAGACCGTCGCGTCTCAGGGGCCGTTCGTCATGAACACGCAGCAGGAGCTTGTGCAGGCCCACAGGGACTACTCGGCCGGTCGCATGGGCTCTTTGCCGATGGAGTGATGGAGTCGCGCGGCCCACCAACGCCTAACGCGCGATGACGGAGGGTCCCTTGATGCCGAGCGCGCGCTGCATCCACAGCGTCGGCGACCGACTTCGGTAGTCGGCGTACAAGCCGGCGCGGTCTTGTGCCTCTTTGGGAGACTCCCAGCCGGTGACCGTCGCCAGCAGTGCCTCGGCGCCGGGCCCTCCGGTCGCCACCAACACCGTATCCCCGTCGAGTTCGGCGACGAGGTGGGTGAGCGTCTCGTCCCCGGGAATCTCCCCAGTCTGGAGTCGCCACATAGAGTCGGACGGCAGCACTAGCGCGTCACGCAGCGACGTCGTGGAGCGCTCATCTTCGACAAAACGCCAAACCGCGACCGACTCTCCGGTCGCATCGTTGCGAAAGATGCTGAGGTGGTCGGCGGCAATCCCCTCCAGAACGGATGACCACACGGAGCGGGCACCGGCCGTCCGTTGGAGCATGGCGTTGACCAACCACGCACTTTGGTAGCCGCCACCGAGCAACGTATGTCCGGGCAGGATGGGAACCGCGTGCGGCGAGAGTTGCTCGTCGAGATTGAATGCGTCGGGGGGCCGGGCATCGTACCCGGCCATGATCTGACGAACCGAATCAGCGGGCTCCAGCACAAGGTCAGAGACTGCAGCGGCACCGCCGTCGAGCCAAGCTTTGTGGGCCTGGTCGCTGCCGAAGGCGTAGGGAAAGAAGCCCAGCGCGTCGAGGGTTGGCGTCTCCGTGTCCCGTGCTTCATCGAACATGGCGGCCTGAAACCCGCCGAAGTACTGGGGCCAGTCGACGTCCGGTTCCGACACGCCGTCGACGTCCAGCGAGGCCAACAGCTGGTACCAGGTCGCCTCGCCTTCGATCCCCGCCCGCAGGCCCAAGCTGCGATCGAAGGTTGTCGCGTCCTGATCGAACACGGTCGCGAGGTCATACTCCGCATCTTGGTACACGTGAATCATCTCGTGCACCAAGACGCTGTAGGCCTGCTCAGGATCGGACGACACCGCGTCGCTAATGATGACCACTTCTTTGCTCTCGCCACTGTAGAACGCAACAAAACCACTGAGGCTATCGGCCGCTTCATTCGCTGCGTCGTAGCCGCCAGGCATGAGGCCCACAAGCGCCTCCCCAGCGTAGTAGTCGTTGAAGTTCTTGAGTTCCTCCGGGGTTGGGTCGACATCATCGCCAACAACCTCCGCAGCGGTCGCAAACACAACACGCGGGACGACGAGCGAGACCTCGCGCTGACAAGCGACGGCCTCTGCGATCCACTGCACACACTCGCGATCCGCGATGTCACAAACCTCGTACTCACAAGGGTCGCGATCGTCGGCGCAGCCAGTCGTCACCAGCGCGAGCAACGTCAGCCATCTCGTCGGTCCAAACCACACCATGGGTGGCATCGTAGTCTGTGCAACGAAAAATTGTCGGCCATGCTTCGGGATACACAAAGGCCCGGCCACGCACACAGCGGCCGACTCTGGGCCGAGTTCGTCGGGTGCACTCGCACGGAAACCAACACCGTTTGTGCCCGAAGTTACGGGCCAACAGAAGCAGGGGCCTTCGCGCTTCGGTTGCTGCCCAATCAGCGTAGTATGCGTGGATGCTGCGGCGATCGTTGCTCGGACTCTTGGTGGGAACGCTGCTCGCTTGCGGTGACAACGCGTCGTCAGATGCCGGCAATGACACGGACGTGACCGGTGGGCTCACCTCGAGCAGCACCTCCGACGCCGCGACTCCGACCGCTTCATTGGAGAGCACCGCTGCCCCCACGGACGCGCCCGACAGCTCGGATTCGGACCCGACCGACGGAGTCTCGACTTGGTCCGAAGACGACACGGGCACGGGGGGACAGACATGCGCCGACGTGGACTGCTCGGGGCACGGAACTTGTTCG
>JAESSZ010000332.1 GCA_016763875.1 Nannocystaceae bacterium | reverse complement strand
CCCTGGCGACAGCGGCGTGACAGAGGCGGACGAACGCGAACTGCTGGACGTGGTTGGCAAGCTGCTGCCAGGGGCGAGGCTGACTCCGGACGCCGTCGTATCCGCGTGGTCTGGTGTACGGCCGCTGGTCCGCGAACCGGGTGGTGGCGCCACCGAGGCATTGTCGCGGCGCCACCGCGTTGTTCGTCGCGACGACGGCGTGTTGGCGATCGTCGGTGGCAAACTGACGACGTTCCGAGCGATGGCCGAGGAAGCGGTCGATGAGGTGGCGCTGGCCCTTGGCATCGACGCCCCCTGTACAACCCGCCACCGGCCCATCGTGCCGGGCGAGCCCCCAACCGGCGCGCAGTTGTGTGATCCGGCGACCGCAGATCTCGCCCCACGGCACGGGCCCAACGCGGTGCGACTCGCGGCACACTGTAGCCCGCGAATCATTGAAGACCTTCCGTACCGCTGGTGCGAAGTCGACGAGGCGATTGCGCGAGAAGGCTGCCGCCACCTCGATGACATCCTTCGGCGTCGACTCCCGCTAGCGTTGACCGACCCCGCGCTCGGAGGTGGTGTCGCGCGGCCGATCGCACAACGGCTGGTCGAGGCGTGGGGCGGCAGCGGCAGCGACGTCGAGTACGAGCTGCAACGCTACCGAGAACTCGTGGTGCGGGAGACACGACGCCTGCCACGCGAGCCCCCGTCAAGCGAACGCCCCACTACTATTATAGGGGCTCGGCTATAGCGGGCCCGGCCGGGTCGCTGCACACCGCTGGCGTTCTTCCGCTACACGAACAACGCGACCACCCACACGATCAGGCGTGTAAACCACGACGTGTGAAAATGTGCCCCGACAAGCGCTCCGCCGCCGAAGACCAAACCTATCAAGGTGCTGGGCACGAGCACCCAACCCACCAACCACGCCAATCGTGACTTGGGTCGGTCGCTTGTCTCCGAGACTTCCTTACTGTCGCCCTTGGAGAGAGCGGTCTTGCCGCCCTTGCTATCGGCCTTGACGGCTGGCGCCTCTTTTGACGGTTGACTCATGGTGCGTCCTCCTCAGGGGTCGACTCCGGCGCAAACGGCAGTGCCTTGCGAAGGAGGATTCGTCTTCGGTTCGCGATGTCGATCCACGCGGCCTCATCGTCGCGGACACGCGCGTAACTCATCCAGCTCTTGGCCCGCCAGTCCGCAGACGATGGGTCGGTAATATCGAGCGCCCCCAGCGTATGACTGATCTCGTGAATCAGGGTGCGCAGATGGGGACGCGAAGAGCGGCTGTTGGCGTAGACCAGCGCGTGCGCGCCGTTGTACGCGCTGTCTGGGGCGGGCGTCTCTGCCTTGCCCGATACGTGCTCGTCCAGCGGCCGGTCCGTCAAACCGATCATGATGTCCGACCGGTCGCGCGTACGCGTGCGGAGATCGTCGAGCAACTGCGCGGAGTCCATGCCGGCCGTTGCCACCGGCCAGCGGCCTACCGATGCGAGTTCTAACGTGATCCCAAACTGGCGCTCGTACACCAGAGAGGCCTGGCTGACGGTACGCTGGACGTAGTCGATCCAGTCCGCGCGGCCGGCGATCAACTCCGCATCGACCAGGACCTTGAGACGGATCGTCGACACCATGTCGGCCCGCGCCTTGAGGTCGCCCTGAAGCTCGTCGGCCTTCGACTCCGGCGCCACCTCAATGATCGGTGGCGCCGCAGCGAGCGGCTCGACGACCTCGGCTTCGGATGGCGCCTTGCCTTCATCCGGGGCTCGGACTTCGCCTTGGCCGGAACAGGCTCGCGGTCTTTGTCCAGTTCACCGGGCTTGGCGCTATCGCCCGAGTCTTTGGCGCCCGAGTCTTTGGCGCCCGAGTCTTTGTCGCCCGAGACTTTGGCGCCCGAGTCTTTGTCGCCCGAGTCTTTGTCGCCCGAGACTTTGGCGCCCGAGTCTTTGTCGCCCGAGGCTTCACCCGCGAGCTCAACGTCCATGCCGAGCCAGTCTCGTTCGAAGCCTGTGATCTGGGCGCGGTTGTTCGAGCCGCAGTAGACCCCACAGCTGAACAGGCCGACAACGAATGCGACAGGCAGACCAAAGAGAAGGCCCAGTTTGCCGAGGGCGAGGATTCGTTTTCGATTCATGGGCGCACGCAGGGCGAGTCGTCAGTATAGGAGACTCATCCCTGAAGTCCGGCGAGGCCGGAACTATTCCCCGCGCACGCCCATGCGCCAGTCCCCGCACGGCCCGCCGACAGTGCGCGCAGGCCGCACACGCCCGTGCGAGCTTCACGCACGCGGCGTCGTTCACGGACCGTCCGGCATCAAACCCAGGAGTGACAAGGAGCGCCACCGCCCGGCGGCAACCACGATGTGGTCGACCACGGGGATGCCGACGAGCTCGCCGACCTGGAACAAACGACGCGTAAGGTCAACATCCGCGGCACTGGGCTCCGGCTCCCCGGAAGGGTGGTTATGCACCAGCAACACCGAGTGCATGCCAGCACGAAGCAGCGGCCGAAAGACCTCCCGCGGATGCACGTCCACCTGCGCAAGCGAGCCCACAGCCACGGTCCGCACCAAACGAACACGCTGCCGGGCGTCGAGGCCAAGGACCGCGAACGTCTCTTGGGGCTGGGGGCCGAACCGCGCCACAGC
Source organism: Nannocystaceae bacterium (assembly GCA_016763875.1). Classification (GTDB taxonomy): domain Bacteria; phylum Myxococcota_A; class Polyangia; order Nannocystales; family Nannocystaceae; genus JAESSZ01. The sequence goes on along the minus strand of JAESSZ010000332.1, from coordinate 3,418 downwards.
GAATCGGGCGACATCCTCGGGCCCTCGCATCGCATCGTCGAGCGGCAGTTGGTCGACGACCATGCGCTGCCCCAACACAAAGGCGGCGGATAACGACGCCGCCCCCGCAACGCCGACACCTGGGATCTTGACCAACTCGTGGGCCGTGGCCCGGGACAGGCCGCTGAGACCACCCACGGCTGCGAGTACAGACAGCGCGCGTTCTAACGCGCGGCCACCCCCCAAGACGAGCGCAACAAGTTCGACATCCGCCAGCGTCTCGCGGCCAAAGAGCAGCAGCCGCTCGCGAGGCCGTTCGTGGGGCGCGGTGGGGAGCAACGTGGACACGCCCCTGGTCCTTTCAATCACCGTGCCGCTTGCCGAGGATCCGAGGATTGTCGACGGGCTTCGCGACTTTGCCTCCCAAATGGCGACTCCGCCAACACCGCGGTGCGCCCACCAGGGGTCCGGCGGCCAGCCGGTGGGCTGCCGGATGGCCATCGGTCCCCCACCCCCTCGGGCCGCCGAATGCCACCCGGTCGGCGTGCTACCCTTCGGGCCGTCTGTGGTAGTGCGTCGTTCCGCTAAATTCGTGTCCACCGAGGGCTGTACCGCGCCCCCAGGGCTATTGCCGAGCCGGCCGCGCGCGGACAGTTCAGTCCGCCGCCTCCATGCCCCGGGCCGAGCCGCGGCTTTCGCCTACCGGGCCACACTGGTGCTCAGCGCCTGCCTGACACTCAGCGCATGCATGGGGCCCAGCGGCGGCGAAGGCCCACGAAAACAAACACCCGCGCCGAGCAAAGTCGCCGACGACGCGCCCGAAATCGAACTCGCCACCGCCCCCGCGTTGGGCTGGGGAGAGCACATCGCGTGGCGTCACCTGGGCGAAGGCCTCGCTGAGGCCAAGTCGTCCGGCCGACCGGTCATGCTCGTGGTCCACGCCAGCTGGTGCGGCCAGTGCAAGCGCCTCAAACCTGTCTTCCAAGACAAGGAGTTGTCGGAACTCACGCGGCACTTCGTGATGGTCAACGCCGACCAGGACGAAGTCCCGCAGACCCGGCAGTACGCACCCGACGGCGCGTACCTACCGCGTGTCGTCTTTCTTGCGCCGGAAACCGGCGAGGTCGACCCATCGCTGAGCAATCCGCGTCGGGGCAAAGACCGCCACTACTATGGACCCACCGACGACCTGGTCGGGACAATGAGAAAGGCGCTCGCAATTCATGGCAAGTCCTAAAACAGCGGTCGCGTTTGCTATCGGCGTGGGCCTCGGTGTGAGCGCCTCGCCACCCGCGGACGCCAAGACGGTCAAGACGATGCCGATCTCCGAAGTACGCGTCGGGATGAAAGGCTACGCGGTCACCGTCTTCAAGGGACAGACAACCGACCGCTTCGAGATCGAAGTCGTCGACACGGTCCGCCACTACCTGCCGCAACAAGACGCGGTGCTCTTCCGCTCCCCCGACCCCCGCCTGGTGCATACGGGCATCGTCGGCGGCATGAGCGGCAGCCCCATCTACCTCGAAGGCCGTCTGGTGGGCGCACTGTCGTACGGGTGGCGGTTTGGCAAAGATCCGCTGGGCGCTCTCACGCCGATCAGCAACATGCTGGAAGTGGGCGAGTTGCCCTACCGGCCCGAAGTGCTTCCCCGCCCGGGAAAACGCGGTGGGCAGCGCAAAGGCACCAAGGCCTGGGCCGACAACATGCTCGGCCTGCAAAGCTCCGCCCTCCCGCCGCGGCGACGCCCGGATGAACTCGAGCCCAGCCTGTCGATGGAGCCGTTGTCGTTGCCAATGTCCGTGGCCGGGCTTGGCGCTCAATCGACGCGCATGCTCTCGGACGCGCTGGGTTTCATCCCCGTGCGGGGCGGCACCGGCTCCGGCACTGCCGCTGCCAAGACCACGGCCCCCTGGAAATGGAAGGCCGGCGACGCAGTCTCCGTCGTCATGATCCGCGGCGACAGCTCCGCGGCGTCCAACGGCACGGTCACCTGGGTTGGGCCCAAGGGCAAACGACTGCTCGCCTTCGGACACTCGATGTTCGAAGACGGACCAACCTCGATTCCGATGGCGGATGCGCGCGTGCACACCATTATCGCGAGTGTCGACCGCTCGGTGAAGATGTCGAGCCCGCAGGCGATCCAGGGCGTGATGTACCAGGACCGACAACCGGCCATCGCGCTTCGAACCGACCTCCGGGCGCCGATGATCCCGGTGACCACCACGATGCAGGGGCCCGACCGCGATCTCAAGCCACGACGCTACGAGAACGAAGTTGCGGTCGGTGTCGACCTTACCCCAACCTGGTCGCTGTGGTCCTCGCCGAGGCTGCCGACGAGGCGGGCCGCGACGCCGCCGAGGTGGTGCTGACGATGCACCACGAGATCGAACTCGACACCAGCAAGGGACCACGCACGCTGCGAATCGACGAAGAAGTGTTCTTCTCGCGCGGGCTCATCGGGCGCATCTTGGGCCGCAGCCGGGGCGTCACGGCCCTGGCCGCCGCGCTCGACAACGAGTTCGAGGTCGCTCGCATTCGCAAGATTCGCCACGACATCACGATGAGCTACGGCGCCCCCGTTGAAAGCATCGAGAATCTTCGCCCGCTTGGCAGCGAATTTCATGCTGGGCAGGTCATCCAGCTCGAGGTCACGCTTCGCAGCTACAAAGGCGAGACGCGCACGCAGGTCATTCCGCTGCGCATCCCCGACGACGCAGCCGACGAGTCGATCCGGATCGACATCTCGGCGGCCGACGAGGTCCGCCCCTACCGGCCGCTGGCCAACGATCTGGACGACCTGCTCACAACCCTTGAGCGGCGCTACCCGGCACGGTCGATGATCGCGACCATCTACCGCGAGGGCGAGGGCGTCTCGACCAAGCACGGCTTGATCCACGACATGCCCGACAGCGTGATGGAAACCCTGACCGACCCCGGCGCGACCAAGAACACCATCCGCTTCAAGCGGATGGCACGGCGCGTCATCCGAACCAAGAACATTATCGAAGGCGAACACTCGATCAAGATCGAAGTGCTGCCTCCCAAGAGCTTCGATCGATGACCGATTCGATGACCGATTCCCTGCACCGCGCTTCATTCACCCGTGCCCTCCGCAACAACGCGGCGAGTGCGATGGGTATCGCGTTGTCCCTCTCTGTAGTCGCGTTGTCCCCCACCGCGGCGAACGCTGGCGGCACCCGGACCTGGGAAGTCTCGGAGTTCGGCGAGTTCGATGCTGGCGAAACCGAGGGCGCGGCGATCGAGTCCGCAGGGCGTGTCTCCGTCGGTTTTGCGGCCGAACGCATCGCGGTACCGGGTGCGACCGCCTTTTCCTGTCTTGGTCGAAGCAACGAGGTCTGGATCGGCACCGCGGACAAGGCCGCTATCCAGCGGGTGGTAAACCCCAAGCGCAAGAAGGGACCGCCGAAAATCGAACTGG
>JAESSZ010000331.1 GCA_016763875.1 Nannocystaceae bacterium | reverse complement strand
CGCGACGTCTTGCTCGTCGGCGGGTAGGGCATCCTCCTCGACGCTGGCGATGAGATTGCTGAGCGTGTTGGCGGTGAGCCTGGGGTCCTCGCCACCTTCGCGCCGAGCGACCTCTCTGTAGTAGCCGCGGCCATCGGACAGGATGAGCGCGAGGGTCCAACCGCCTCTTCGAGGTCGTAGTTGCACGTAGCCCCACATGGCAACGCCTTCGCGGGCTGCAGGATTCCCCGATGGGATCCGACGACGCTGCGGGAGACGTGTCGACAGAGCGTCCGAGAGCGCCGCTTTGCCTACGCCTTCGATATCAAGCACGAGCAGTTCGATGTGGGGCGGAGCGTCAACCGGTCCGGCGGTGACCGTCACCAGCGTGGGGCCGAGCCGGCACGCGAACATCGGGAGCAGCGGCACAGAACGCGCAGCGTATCAGCTGACACACAGGTCTTCGACCCACTCACAGTTGGGGAGTTCCATGCATGCGGCCATGGATTCGATCTCGTTGCACGGAACACACGCGGTGAAGAAACATGACCTCGGCCCAAGCCAGAAGCACATTTCAGCGCCGAGACAGGCTGCTTCACCAAGCTCGCCGCACTCCGCTTCGTCGGCGCAGGTGTCGGTGATGCAGGCGCGCTCCGTCCAGGTACACTCGGGTGCTTCCGCGATGCAGGCCTTCTCCTCGAATACGGCGCAGGGGTCTTCTTCGCCCGTCTCGCGCGTTTCCGTGGTTGAGGCCGAGGTTGAGTCGCCGTCATCGCTGTCGCTGGATGCTTCGATCGGGTTTGTGGTCGAGCTGCTGGAGGATGAGGTCGTGGCATCAACGAGCCCCGAGGTAGTCTCGGTCGCGTCGGCCGACATCGGCGAGGTCTCAGATGCAGGCGCGCCGGAGGTGTCGACATCCGTCATGGTGGCCGCGGCCGTTCCGCTGGACGTGGCCTCGGTGTCTGAGGGCTCTTGTCCAACGAAAAAATCGGCCGTGCACCCCAAGAGCAATGCGAGTACCGGAAGGACGGGCCTCACGGCGTTCCCTCCGCGGTGTGTTGTTCGATCTCGCGACGCGCTTGCTGTCGGAACGACCCCTCCTGAATCGAGTCGAGGTACTTGGTCCAACAGGTGACCTTTTCCGTCGCCGAAGCCCGCCTGCACAGGCCTGCGGACGCGTCGTCGGCGAATCGACCCTTCGGGAATCGGGCGAGGTAGCTGCGCCAGAGCGCCACCACGCTCTTTCCGCGCTGGCGCTGTAGGGTGAAAAGTTCTCCGTATGCGCTCTGGGCCCAGCTCCCGCGCCGGTCGAGTTTAATGATCTTGCGATACGTGGACGCAGCATCCGCGTGTCGGCCAGATTTCCAGGCGCCGTTGGCCTCACGCTCGAGTCGATCGAGCTTCTGCGCGTGGGTTTCGTTTAGTGCGGTTCGCTGTCGGTTGTCGCGGGACTTCTTTCGGGACTTCTTGCCCAAGACTTGGTCTGGTTGCTTGGGCGCGGGCGTGGTGTCGGCCTCCGGGCTCGGCTCTTGGGTCGGCTCTTGGCTCGTTCGTGTCTCAGGAGAGACCGCTGGGCGCTCGCGGTTGACCGAGTCTCCACGTTTGAACCGGGCGGTCTCTTCGTCGTCGGGCCGAGGCGAATGCAGGACGGCGTTTGGCTGGTCTGCAGGCGACTCGCTAAGCAGCGTGCTCTGCAGGACGCCGATCCCGACGCCGATGCTCAGTAGCGCGACGGCTGCGACCGAGACGACGGCCCACTTTCTGTACCATGGCGCCTCGGTCTGCTGCGGTGATTCGGCGCGCGGGGCCGTTCCCAGAGCACGCGCGATGTCTTGGTCCACGTGGCCACGGACCTCTCGGACGATGCCGTCGAAAGCCTCGTCGTTGCGGCTTTGCCTGAGACGCCTCGCCTGACCCAGGGAAATGACTGACGCGTACGTGGAGACTTCGTCCACGGCGTCTTGCGGGACAACCGATGCGTCCATGCGGTGGGCGCGCTCAACGACGGCAAGCAGATCCGGAACGCCAACGTTGGCCTCGAGGTCGTCCTCGATTGTTTGGGTGACATCGCCAAGGAGCGCGTCGAGTTCGGGGTCATCGTTCACGACGCGGTCTCCGTTCGCGGCGCGAGCCAGCCGAGGCGCTCCAGTTCTTTCCGGATTCGCTCACGCGCTCTGCTGGCGCGGACCGAGAGATTTCCGGCCGAGATTCCGAGCAGTGCGGCTGCCTCGGCCGGCGTATTGCCCTCAAGATCACGCAGCACAAAAGCCTCGCGCAGGTGCTCGGGCAGCGTCTCGAGGATCGCGTACACCGCTTCTGCCTTTTTGCGGCACAAGTGAGTGTCGTCGATCATGGGCGCTTGCGCAGCCTCACTGGCGATGTTCATCCGGTGCAGGCGCTCGTGCGCGGTCTCGGTGCTTCGCAGCGATCGCCAGTGGTTGCGAACGATGTTGAGCGCAATGCCGTGCAGCCACGTCGAGAGCGTCGCGCGGCCGTCGAAGCTGGGTAACTTCACCAGTGCCCGCGCAAACGACTCCTGGACCAGTTCTTCGGTGAGGTCAGTATCCCCGGTGAGGTACCGAACGTGCCGAAAAATGCGCGGAAAGTGGGTTTGGTACAGGGATGCCCAGGCCTGCATCTCGCCGCTGCGTGCCCGGGCGAGCAGGCTCGCTTCGTCCCCGATGGGGAGGGGCGCGCGTTTGGGGACGCCGCCCGGTCTGGTAGTCCCACCCATCTAGACGTTAGTGGCCCGAGTGTCGGATAGATTACGCTCTGAACCGAGATTTGTGTGCGCGAATCCGAGCCTAGCCGGGGCCTGCGGATGCCTCGCGGTCGGCACTCAGGTCTACAGCGGTAGTCGACGGTTTGTGACCGCGGACGCGACGGCACCGGTTCGAGAAAGAACCGCGATGGACTGTAATCGATTCGGCGTTCGCGTTTCCAAAAAACGTAATCATGAAAACGCTACGAATCGTTCAGAACCTCGGCCTCGGATTTTCGCTTCTCGCAGCACCGGTGATCTCGACCGCCTGTGACCTTCCTGAGGAGGAGGTCAATGACGACGGTGAGGACGGTGAAGGCGAGGACGGTGACGGTGAAGACGAAGGTGGAGAAGGCGAAGGTGGAGGTGAAGGCGGAGGGGAAGACGGTGAAGGCGAGGACGGTGAAGGCGAGG
>JAESSZ010000330.1 GCA_016763875.1 Nannocystaceae bacterium | reverse complement strand
CGCGGCGCATCGCGTTCACGACCTTGGGCGACCTCATCGTCGCAGACACGGAGAACTCGGCGGTCCGACTGGTGTGGCAAGCAGGCGACCAAGCGCCGGTCGACGCGACGCTTGGCCTCATTGCAGGCGATGGGCAAACCGTCACCGTTGACGAGCAGATGTCCCTGTTCATTACCGACATCGTCGACGAAACGATGACCCCGTTAGAGGGGCTCAGCGTGCACTACGTGGCCGATGACCCCGGTGCGTGCGTGCGGCCGCAAGACGACCTAACCGACGATTCGGGATTCTCCGCGACGTTTGGGCGGCCAGGCCTGCAGCCCGGCAACTTCACGGTGCGCGCGGAGTACGACGACATTCATGGCGCCGCGATCAATGGCAGCCCGGTCGTGATCTCGGTGGACGCGGCAGCGCCCGACAGCGGTGAGATCTTCACCGCGGTCAATGTCGACCACACCCCCGGTAATGCGGGGGTGCCCGGCGCTGGGACCTGCGCGCGCGTCGGTGACGTGGCTGGGGTCTCGGTCGTATCGGACGGCGGCATCTACTTTGGCGACAACACGGGTGGCGACGGGCGGGTGCGCTTGCTCGATGCCAGTGGCGTGGTCGTCGATGTTGCCGGTGGTGGGGCGGCGTCGGTCGACGGGGTGCCTGCGTTGGACGCAGACCTCGGCAACGTGCGCGACGTGCTTTACGACGAGGCGAACAATCGGCTGTTCCTCACCGGTGCGTACGGTGGCGGGTCGTCCGTGTTGCGGGTCAATCTCGCTTCCAATCCCCCTGGGTTGTCTGTCTTCGCCGGGCAGCCGGTGGCACTGCCCAGCGATGGTGACAACGGGCTGGCGACTGTCGCCCACCTGTCCAACGCCACGGATATCGCATTCGATCCGACCAATACCGACGCGATGTACGTTGTCGATGCAGGCCACGGGCGGATCCGAAGAATTGAATCGCTGGTGATCGAACATGTTTACGGCGTGGATGACACCGACTGCGGTGATGTCGTGGTGGGCCTGGCGAACTGCAGCGATTGCAACCTCGCGTTTGACGACAGCGGTGATCTCTACGTGTTCGGGAGGATCTGCGGCTCAGATCCGGGTGGCTCCACGCCCGGGATCATTCTGTTGGACCTCGAAGACGGAGCGGTCGTTGGCGTCACGCACTATGCGGGCAACAGTGGCGGCACGTTTGCCTGGCCGGGTTTCGGCCGACTGTCGGCGCGCTTCGAAAGCCCGGGGGGCCTGCTGTTCGGGTCCGACGGCAACCTCTACTTCGTCGAGCAAGACGCGCATCGCGTGGGTCGCATCGACGCAGTCACGGGGCTGCTTTCGGTGGTGGCCGGTACTGGCACGGCCGGGGCGAGTGGCGACTACGGACTCGCCACCTCGGCGCAGCTCGACGCGCCGCTCCGCATCGACGAACGTCCCAGCGGCGACCTGGTGATCGCTGACTTCGACAACGCGGCGGTGCGGGTGGTGTGGGACGCGTTCTGACCCGCGCCGACGCCGGCTCGCTAGGGCGCGCGCCCAGACGGTGATCAGGAGGGTGGCCGGTATTACGTCGAGTTCCGCGGACATCGGGCCATGCTTAGTGGCCTTCGCTTGATAATGCAAGTCGTTATCAGATAGAACAGGGCGGAGCAGGCCGTCATGAGGTTACGAACGCACCATCGTTTGATCACCCAGAGCGTGGCGCGTGTCGCGGGCCCGGCCGGGCTGGCATGGGTCGTGGCTGGATGCGCGATCGGATGCGCGATCGGATGCACGAGCGTCTCGCCCCACCAGCGCGGCCGGTTGGCGGCGCCGGACATGGCTGTGCAGCCCTCCGCCGATCTTGTCGCGGGGCAGGCCCACAGCGATGAGTATCGAGAAGCTGCCGTCGGCGGGTGGGGCGGCAGCGGTGGCGGGTGTGGATGCAACTAGGGATCCGCGGCGCAGCCTCGGCGCTTCTGATCTCATGTGGGATCGAAGGCGGCGGGGTGACGGTGCTGCAGCCCGCAGCGCCGGACGCGAAATCGATAGCCTCCAGTGATGGCGAGGTCCCCGAACTCGATGCCGGAGGACTCGATGCAGGGGGACTCGATGCAGGGGGACTCGATGCCGGGGTCGACGACAGCCCGAGCGCCATGACCGGGGGGCAGGAGTCCGGTGGCCAACCCGCGGGATCGACGTTGGTCGCGTTGGGATCGGCGTGGCGCGTGTCGAGCACCGCGGCGCTCGACTGGACCCAGCCCGACTTTGACGACACGAGCTGGCGCGATGCAACGGCGCCATTGGGGCGCGGGTACGACGTCGCGACCCCGTGGCAGGAGCCGGGGACGGTGTACCTCCGCCACGAGTTCGACGCGAACCTGTCGGCGAGCGATGCACTGGAGCTCCGCGTGCGTCGCGACGACGGTGCGGTGGCGTACATCGACGGTACGCAGGTTGGCCGTTGGAACGTCGCGGGCACGACGCGTGGGGACGGTACGCAAGTTGTCGAGGAAGTGGAGGGGTCGGAGGGGTACGTCTACTTCCTCGCCGCCCCCCGCGTTGTTGGCGAGGGTCGACACGTTCTAGCCGTCGAGGTTCATCAGGGCGCCGACCCCGATCTTGTTTTCGACGCTCGGTTGCGCCGCCTCGGTGCGGCCTCTCCTCAGCCCGATGTCCTCATCCAGGTTAGGACGCGCTCGTACAATGGAAAGTACGCGCCCGACAACATTGGGGCCATCTGGATCGAGGACGCCGCGGGGGCGTTTGTCCGGACGCTGTCGGTCTGGGCCGGCGTGCGCCGCGAGCATCTGCTGCAATGGAACTCGGCGAGCAATGCCAACACGACCGACGCTGTGACCGCCGCGACGTCTGCGTCTCATCGCAGTCGTGTTGTTCAGTGGGACCTACGGGACGCAACGGGCACCGTGGTTGTCGACGGGGACTACGTCGCGCGATTCGAGATCAGCGAGGTCAACGCCAACGATGGCGCGGGGGCGGGACCCTCGCTGTCGATTCCGTTCAACACCACATCCCGCGGCAAAGAGTTCACTGCGGGCGGCACCGAGTTCCCCGACGCCGTCGTGGTGACGCCCTACCCATAGCAGGAATCAGCAATGCCCATCAAAGAACGCATCGTCGACCTCGCCGCCATCGCCTCGCTTGTGGGCGGATGTGGATCCGACTCCGACAACACGGGAAGTGGGGTGAGCGAGTCCTCAACGCCGCCCTGGGAACAGACCAGTACCGCGGGGGATACGAGCACGACGAGTGCTGAGCAGGGCGAAGGTGAGGGCGGCGACTCGACGACCGGCCGCCCCGCCGACAGCACGGCGGGGGGAGAGCAAGGCACGACCTCAGCCGGGACAAGCGGCAGCGACTCGGGCACGACCGGCGGACCGGACACCGGGGCAAGCGGCGACGACTTGCCGCCGATCCCGGATCTCGGAGGCATGGATACTGACGACGATGACGATGACGACGGCGATGACGATGACGATGACGACGACGCAGTCTCCGAGTGATCCGCGACCCCCGTCGAGTCGGTCCGGCAGTGCCGGCTTGCTGAAACTGCTGGCGACGTCGGAGCGCCCGCTGCGGTTACTGCAGGCCCACGACGGACTTTCGGCCCGCATCGCCAGCGAAGCGGGAGCTGGTGGTGACGTTCCGGGAAAGCGATTCCACGGCCTGTGGATCAGCAGCTTGGCGGACTCCGCGAGTCGAGCGCAGCCCGACGAGGAAACAATCGACCTCGGCGACCGGATCTCGGCGCTGAGTTGGATGCTCGACGCCACCGATCTCCCCGTCGTGTTCGATGCCGACACGGGTGGCCAGCCCCACCAGGCGAGTCTCACGGCGCGCAGGCTT
>JAESSZ010000028.1 GCA_016763875.1 Nannocystaceae bacterium | reverse complement strand
GGGCCACCCAAACCGAGCCCTCCCGGCCAGCTCAGCTTTCTCAACATCGAGGCGTAGTCCCCAGCCCCACCGAGCGGGCCCGCCAGCGCCGTGGTTGTCGGACGTGGGCAACGCCGCTTGTTGGCGTGTCTCGACCGCTGACGCCGGGTGTAGTTCCGGAAAGCCCGAGTCGAGTGTAGCGTCTGTTGCAACGGCGTGACTTCCATCGACCACGACGCGCAAGAAACGCGGACAGCGCCGCCGCGCGAGCTTCAGCGCACGACGGACGACGATGCGGAGCCGGACGGGCTTTTGCCCGGTCAGACCGTGGGGCGCTTCACTGTCCTTTCGCGCGTGGGCCAGGGAGGCATGGGTCAGGTCTTCGCCGCCTACGACCCAGCACTCGATCGCAGGATCGCGCTCAAGGTACTGCGATCGGAGGGCTCCGCGGTCGGCCGTGAACGGTTGGCGCGTGAGGCGAAGGCGCTGGCGCGATTGTCCGACCCCAACGTGGTCACCGTGTATGAAGTCGCCGAACACGAGGAGCGGCTGCTCATTGCGATGGAGTACGTCGACGGTCACACGCTTCGCGAATGGGCCAAACTGCACCCTGCCGATGGGGACGGTCGTTTCGGCAAAGCGCTGCAGCTGCTCATACAAGCGGGGCGCGGACTTGTGGCGGCGCACGAGGCGGGGCTGATCCATCGCGATTTCAAGCCGAGCAATGTGCTTGTCGGCCACGACGGACGCGTTCGCGTTGCGGACTTTGGCCTGGCTCAGTCCAAGTTCGCGCCACGGACGAGCGAGACGGCGTCCGGTAGCCAACGTACGACCGACGCCAGTCCGGCGGAGTCTCGCCTGACAGCCGCCGGCATGGCAGCGGGTACGCCGGGCTACATGGCGCCGGAGCAGCTCGTGGCCGGCCCGGACGACGCAAGAGCCGACCAATACAGCTTCTGCGTCACGGCCTGGCAGGTTCTGTTTGGGGAGCGACCCACAGACAAAGGCGCCGCGTCGGACGGGGGATACCCCGATCAAGCATCCCTTCGCAGCACGCTCCGCAAGGGCATGAGAGCGCAGCCTCGCCGCCGCCACAAGGACATGTCGGCGCTGTTGGATCTCATTGAGCCGCATGTGTCGGACACCCGCATGCCCACGCCCGCTTCGACGCGCCGATGGTTGGCGCTGTCGGCTTCGACGGTCGCCGTGCTCGGAGCGGTCCTGGGCGGCCAGTGGCTGTGGGACGCACGAAATCGAAGCAACTGCACGGCGGCGGGCGATCGGGTCGACGAGATCTGGACCGCGCAAGCGAGGGACCAGCTGCGCGTTGGCATGACGGGCGACGGGAGCGAATACGGGTCGTTTGCGCTCGACAAGGTCCTCCCGAGGCTGGACGAGTACGCCGAGTCCTGGCGACAAGACACCACCGCGGCCTGCATGAACGAGCACGTTCACCGGACATGGGACGCAGAGGTCGGGGACAGGGCCCGGTGGTGTCTTGATGATCGGCTACTGCGGCTTTCGGCGTTCGTCGAGACGATGGCGGAGGCCGACGCGCAAGTGATCCGAGGTGCAATCCAAGCGGCAGCAGGCCTCCCCGCGACCGGCGAGTGCCTCGATCGCGCCGAGCTACCCGACCAAGCTCCGGCGCCGCCAGCCGAGATGATCCCGAAACTGGCGAGTCTGCGAAGCGCCGTCTCCCGTGCACGTGCTTTGGGAGCGGTGGGGCGCTACGAGGACGGGCTCAAGGTGATCCGCCAGGCCCGTTCCGAGGCGGCCGGGGTGAGCTGGGGGCCGCTGCAGGCTACGACCCTGCTGGCACAGAGTGGCCTGCAGCTCGGTATGGGCGACTATGACGCCGCCCAGGAGACCGGCGAAGCTGCACACGCGGCGGCCGTTCGGGCGGATGCGTGGGACATCGCCGCGTGGGCGGCGATTCACCAAGTCTTCCTGGTGGGCGACTTACAGGGGAAGACAGAGAAGGGGCTTTTGTGGGCGCATGTGGCCGAGCTTGCGATGGGTCGAGCGGGTGACCCGTTTGGATTGGTCGAGGCCAGCTACGCATATTCCCTGTCTTCGTTGCACATCCGGGCGGGCAATGCAGGCGAGGCGAAGCGGCTCGCAATGCTGGCGTTGGAGCGGCGGCGGAACGCGCTGGGCGAGGGTCATCCGGCCGTCGCCGATGCGCTGCGCAGCGTTGCGTACGCCGACGACGAACTCCGCGAGTACGCGCTTGCCGAGCAGGGCGCCCGGCAGGCCCTGAAGATCTATCGCGAGACGCTCGGGCCGAACCATCCCCACGTCGCGAACGCTCTCGCGGACCTTGGCCAATACTATCTCCATCAGGGAAAGATCGACAGAGCGAAGGAGACGATCCTCGAGGCGCTGTCGAACAAAAGGAAGACCTTCGGCGGAGACGATTTGATCACAGCGCAGATCCAGGGCCGCCTCGCGGCCGCCTACCTCAGGGGAGGCGAGCCTGGACGCGCGGTTGAGATCCGACGCAAGGCACTGGATATCACCCGCAAGGTTCTGGGAGAGGAGCACCCAGACTTCACCGTCGCAATGTACAATCTGGGTCTCGCGCTCACGGTCAGCGGCGATCTCGTTGAGGCGGAGCCGCTTCTCGTACGGGCGCTTGCGATCGGCGAACGAAGCCACGGTCCCGACCACGTCAACCAGGCCTGGACCGCCTTCATTCTGGGTAGCCTCTACAAAGATACGCAGCGTCCTGATCAGGCCGTCCCTCTCCTCCAACGATCGCTACAGAACTTTGAGTCTCGCTACGGCGATGACCACCAGGCCCTCGCATACCCTCTGGATAGTCTCGGAAAACTCGCCCTCGAGCGGGGCGACATCGATGACGCCTGCGCGCTGCTTGAACGCGCGGTTCGGGTGGACCACTCTCCGAGCCCCGAGAACACCGCAACGACTCGTTTCGCGCTTGCGCGCGCACTGTGGGAAAAAGGCGATCGACCGTCACGCGACCGTTCGCTGACTCTCGCCAGGAACGCGACATCCGACCTCGAAGACGGCTCAGACCAACGAGAGATCAACGAATGGATCGCGGCGCGTGACAAGTCGACGGCGCGTTGAAACCCCGACTCCACCCTTCGCTAGCGCTGCGGCTTGAGTGACGCAACCAGGCGCTCGGGCGCGGGTAGTGGCGCAGCAGATAGTCGCGCAGCTCTTCGTCCGGGGGCTTGTGCAGGCGCAGCAGCGCTTGGGTCATCGACGCGTTGCTGCGTTGTGCGGTGGAGATCTCACGTTCGGCCGCCGCCCGAATGAGCCACGGGTCGATGGCGCCGGGCCGATTGTCGACCGAAAGCTCTGCCCAGTGCAGGGCCTTGGCCCAGTCGCGTTCCTTGGCGGCTCGCCGCGCGATGAGGCCGTGCAGTCGCCCGTCCAGCGGGCGCATCGCCAGCAGCGACACGCCGTCTTCATCCCCAGTGCCGATTCCCGCGTCGTGGGACTGACGCGCGGCGTAGGTATGCGGCACCCTCCACAGGCCCAATGCGGCGGCGGCGAGCAGGACGGCGGTCCCGGCCCAACGCGCCCGAAGTACCGACCACCGCGAGCGCGACCATCGGGGCAGCGACGCCAAGCAGTTCGAGCGAGAAGTCCGCTGCGTTCTGGATCGCCACGGCGAGCATCCCCAACAGGACGATGCGGCGGGCGGTCGCATCTCGACGACCGCGGGTTCGGAAGAAGGCAAGCAACCACCACGCCGTCAGTCCGACGAAAACCGCGCCGCCCCCCAGCCATCCCCATTCGACGATCATCGCGGCCGGCATGGACTCGACGTGCGTGTACAGGACGTGTGACGGCTGGCTATCGATGGCCGCGAACAGGTCGACGAACGCTGCATGGGCAGGCGGATGTGCGAGACGGCGGCGCTGTGGGTGGAGCGCCTGCTGCCAGCGGTCGGATATCGACAGTGGGTCTTGTCGTTCGACGGGCCCATGGCGGTGCGGCTGGGTTACGACGCATCGCTGCTCCGCGCGGTCTGTCGCGTGTTCACTGCGCGGCTAAGTCAGCAGCTGCGCCGGGCCGCCAAGCGCCACCATCAGCGGCCAGCGATGAGTCGGCTGCATGCTGGGAGCATCACCGTCGTGCAACGTTTTCGGTCCGACCTTGGGTTGTACGTGCACCTGCGTGCTACGTTGCGCGCGTGACGAAGCGGCCTCACGACGCGTTGTTCAAGTCCGCATTCGAGCATCCTCCGCACGCCGCCGAACTCCTGCGCGGTTGCCTACCAGCGCCACTCGCCGAGGTGATCGCGTGGGACACGATCGCGCTCGAACCCGGCTCCTTCGTCGACGACGAACTCGCTGACAGTCACACCGACTTGCTCTTCTCCGTCGACGTCCACGAGACCCGTGTGCTCATCTACGTTTTGCTGGAACACCAGAGTGAGTCCGACCCCCTCATGCCCGTCCGCATGAACGAGTACGTCGCCAGGGTCTGGGCCCGGAAGCTCCGCGAAACTGCAGTCCCCCGTTTGCCAGTCGTGGTCCCCGTCGTGCTGACCCACGCGCGTGGCGGTTGGAAAACCCCAG
>JAESSZ010000329.1 GCA_016763875.1 Nannocystaceae bacterium | reverse complement strand
CTCGTGTACATCCCGACGCCCCCCGCGATCCGCCCTTCTGTTTGTACGGCACGGTGTACACGGGCGCGTGGGATGTCATGCAGTGGTACGAGCAGGAGACCGACCTCGACCTCACCCCTTGCTACGATCCCGATGGCGCGTACGACCCGACGGATGGCTGCGGGCTGTTCCCGATGGACCCTTTGACGTCGGCTAGTTGGGACGACGCGTGCGCCGCCCAACCGCTCGGGACGGAATATAGCGAGTGTCCCGAGGACCCAGGGCCGGGCGACACCGGCGACGGAGGGACAACCGCGGGCCTAGACGGGACCTCGGGGGACGAGTCAACGTCCGGAACACGCGCGGGTAGTTCAACGACTGGCGAGCACGTCACAACCGACGACGGCGATCCGACGCAAGTAGAAAGCAGTTCAACCGGTGGGGACGGCACAAGCGACGGAGCGGGCAACGTCAACGAGCAGGACGAAGACGACGCCGGATGCGCTTGCCGGACAACCGCACCCTCGCCGCCCCTAGCGCTGCTGCTCGCCGTAGTGGTCCGACGTCGACGAAGGCGACCTGCTGCCCGCCACGCTAAACGGACGTCGCGAAGTATCGACGCGTGAGGTCTTCGGCGTGTTGGAGCAACGCGAGTTCTGCCTGCGGTGTAGCGGCCCGTGGCCTTGGCAGTCCGACCTTTGCGACCCCGCATACACGCGTTGGTTTGTCGCTCAGCACCGCAATCGAATCGGCGAGATACGCCACCTCCGCGAGCGAGTGCGACACGAAGATCACCGTAAATCCGCGCTCGTGCCACAGCTCAAGCAGATCATCCTGGAGGCGACGACGCGTCGCCGGATCCAATGCGGCGAATGGCTCATCCATGAGCAGTAGATCCGGCTCGGTCAACAGCGCGCGCGCTAGATTGACGCGTTGCTTCATCCCTTCGGACAAGCGATGCGGATGCTCGTGCACGTGCTGGCTCAACCCCATGCGCTGCAGCAATGCCAACGCCCGCGGCTCGGCATCGCCGTCGAGCTGACCGCCACACTCCATCCCGTACAGCGCATTGCCCAGCACCGTTCGCCACGGGAGCAGTTGGGGGCGCTGAAACACCATCGCCTTGCGACGTGCCTCGACTTCGACACTCCCCGAGGTTGGCACCGCCAGGCCCATCACCAAGTCCAGCAGCGTGGTCTTGCCGCAACCGCTGGGGCCGACCATCGAGTAAAACTCGCCCGACGCCACCGTGAGGCTCACGCTGTCGAGCACACGAAGACGTTCGCCGCCAACCTGCGGGAAGTCCATCACCACATCGGTCAGACGCAGCGCGGTCACATACCCCTCGTTGCCGCGAACGGATCTGGGCGCCAGCGCTGCACACGACGTTCGAGAATGTGAAGCAAGGCGGACGCACCCAGAGTGAAAATGGCGACAACGACTAGATAAACGAAGAACGAGGCAACCTCGAAGTTGGCCATGAGCAGCATCATTCGGTACCCAAGACCCAGACTCGATCCGAAGAACTCCGAGATGAGCACACCGACCATCGCGTAGTTGAGCCCAACCCTCAGCCCCGAGATCAAGTAGGGCACCACGCCTGGGACGACGATCGTTCGAAAGATGACGCGTGGTGTCGCGCCGAACGATCGAGCCAATCGCACATAGTCGCGCTCAAGGCTGCGGATCCCCGCGTACGTCGCCGTAAGAATGGGGAAACTTGCCATGACCGCACCCAACAACACGTTGGCGGTCGTTCCGATCCCGACCCAAAGCACGACCAGCGGCATCAAGACCACCTTCGGCAGCGCGTTGATCACCACAATGAACGGGTTGACCGCGAAATAGGCGGCGCGGCTGTAGCCGATGAGTACGCCCAAAGCCGCGCCACCAACGACCGCAATGGCCAACGCAGCGCCGAAGGCGGTCGCCGTGTAGAGCAGGTCCGACCACAACCTCGGTTGTGCGACGAGAGTCGCGCCCACCACGGCAACTTGCGACGGTGGGCTAAGCAGCACGGGGCTGACCCACGCCGCACGGCAGACCAGTTCCCAAACAACAACGAAGGTACCTACGGAGACGACCGACAGCCAACGCTCGGCGCCAGGTCTCAACGGCAGTGTCCTTCGGCCACGAGAGCATCGAGCACTGACGTGTCGACCGCAACGGCGGGATCGGTCGATGTGTCGCCCATCAGATCGAGCACAAACTGAAGCGAGGCAACATTGGCTTCGGGTGGCAGCGATAACAACGACGGTCCCGAGACGCGATACCGTTCACGAGCGACGCCATCGACGTCTGAGTTGCCGAGATGTCTGGCGATGATCGCGAGACTCTTGTCTTGTTCGGCACGGTACTCGCGGATCGCCGTGCACAACCCGAGCATCACGGCCCGAGCGTCGACGCGATGTTTGACGAGCCAAGACCGCCGCACGGCAACCACCAGATAGGGGAATGGCACCGGCTTGGCAGGCAAGTCCACCAGCACGTGCACGCCGAGCTCGGCCAGCTTGCTTTCGGGGGACTGCGAAGTCGTCGCGTCGATCTCACCCTTGTGCAGCGCCGCCATGCGGTTGAACTCTTTCCCGAGACTGATGACTTGCACGTCGTCTTCGTAGTCCAAGCCGAGCTCACCCAGTGCGACCTTCACTGCCATGTCTTGGGGACCGCCCAAGAACGGCAGCCCGATGCGCTTGCCTCGAAGCGCGTCGGCGTCGTCAATGCCTTCCCGCGCCACGAAGCGGTGATAGAAGCGGTCGACTAGCCCGCCGATGATCACGAGGTCGGCGCCCGCCGCGTTCGCCTTGAGAACCGCGTCACCACCCGCGAGACCAACGTCGATCTGCTCGGCGATTAGCGTCCGCATGGTCGCGGCGGAACCCCCGAGTACCGCGACCTTGGTCTTGACCCCCGCGCGGGAGAAGTGGCCTGCCTCATCACCGACCCACGCAACCGCGTGGACGTACGAAGGGATAGCGATTCCGATCGAGACGACCTGAGGGTCGCGCTTGCACCCGGATAGCCCGAGTACCAACGCGACCGCGATAACTCCGCGGCAAATCATGCGCAAGCCATGACGTTGGCGGACTATCCCGCCGCAGAGAACGCCTCGGCCGCGATCTCTTCGAGCCACTGTGGCCCGAACCTGTCGGCGAACTGCGCGTGGATCTTGCGACCCGCCCGCTCGAAGCGCTGACTCTCAGCCGAACTCATCGTATGGACTACACCACCCGCGGCCTGATACGCGGCGCGCGACCGAAGTCCGTCTTGAACGGATTTGTCACGCTCGTGACGAGCCGTTTCCAGGGCGGCATCGCGGAGAACCACCTGCAGAGCCTTAGGTAGCCCTTGGTAGAACGATTCGTTGACCACCAGTGCAGTCAGAAACAGGCTGTGACTGGTTTCGTTGACGACCGGCTGGACGCGGTGATGGCCAAGGTCCCAGTAACGTGGCCATGTCGACTCTGCCGCTTCGACCTCGCCGTCTTGCGTGAGTGCGGGGATAGCCTGCAGAGGCGCGGGGTGGGGGTGCGCACCCAGACTTTCAAACAAAGCCGTGACCACCGGATTTTCCGCCGTCCGGATGTGCAGCCCCTTGAGGTCGTCAATCGACTGGATCGCCTTGGTCGTCGACGACACGATTCGGTAACCGCCGCTGTAGGTGAACGCCAGGCCTCGAATGTCGTGCGGCACCAACCCATCGAGCAACTCGCGTCCGAGTGGTCCGTCCAAGACGCGCGCCGCGTGCTCATGACTCCCGAACAAGTAGGGAAGGTCCAGCGCCCACAACCGATCGTAGAGCTTGCCCAACACGGTCGTGTACGTCTGGCTCATCTGCAACTCACCGGACACGACCTGGCGCATGACCTCGGGGGCCGAGACCCGCGTGCCACCGCCATACTCGGTCGGCGTCAGTACCTCGACCTCGATCTCGCCGTTGGATCCCTCTGAAACAAGTGCCTGGAACCGCCGCGCGGCTTCCTCGAACAACGCAATGGGGTCATGAGTAAGTACCCAGCGGATCTTGTATCGGCTCATCGTTTCTCGGTCTCCGGCGTGCGCAGGGCACTGTACCCGACCCAGGGCGCGATTTGCAGCGCGAAGAGCCCCCGCTGGTCAGCCGGGCGCCGCTGAACGAGAATGCGCCTGTGCTGAGCTGGCTTCAGGCGGCGCGGCCGCTGGCCCACGTCAACATTGCCGTCCCGCTCCTGATGGGCGAGATGCTGGCGTTCCATGCGACGGGGCACATCGACATCGGCATGCTGATCGCCGCCCACGTGTTCGGCGTACTCAATCAGCTGTTCATTGTGTTCGCGAACGACGTGGCGGACGAAGCCGGCGACCGGGTCAACGACACACACAACGCGTTCTCTGGGGGCTCGCGCGTGCTCCCGGAAGGAAAAATATCCCGTCGAGGCCTGGCGACCGCAGCCATTGTGTCGGCGATTGCCATGGTCGCGTTGAGTGCCGGGCTCGCGACGGTGAGCGCCCGACCCGCGATGATGGGTGGTTGCGCGCTGGCGCTGCTGCTGCTTTGGGCCTACTCGTTCGCGCCGCTGCGGTTGTCGTATCGCGGGCACGGCGAGATCACCCAGGGCTTTGGCCTTGGCCTCGTGCTGCCCGTGATCGGCTGGTACCTGCAGGTCGGGCACATCGACGGTCTGCCATGGCTCGCCCTCGCACCCGGCGTACTGCTCGGTTTTGCGAGCAACATTTCTACCGCGCTCCCCGACTTCCCAGCCGACAAAGCCGTCGACAAACTGACCTGGCCCGTCCGTTTTGGGCAAAGCCGGGCTCGGAAACACAGCCTGCAACTCATCGCGCTGGCGGTGCTTTTGACACCGATAGTGCTCCCCACCCTGGAGCACCGTGGCCTGCTCGCGGTGGAGGTGGGACCTGCGCTCGTCCTGCTGCTGAACTTGCGCTGGCTCAACTGCTCCGACGCCACAGATCGTCGGCGGTGTGCAACCTTCGTATTCTTGAACGGGCTCGCTATCAACCTGGTACTGCTGGCTTGGATCGTCGCGTTGGGGGTCCTGTGACGCGCAGGATTGGGACCGTCGTCGGCGCTTGTACTGTTGTCGCCACGCTCGCATGCAGCGCGAGCGACGATGCCCTCGACTCGGCTGCCGATGCCAACGAGATGCGCGCCCCCATCGGCCCGGTCACGTTGGCCGTGGGCGGCGACGCGATGCTGGGGCGGGCGTTCAACGGACTCCTTGCCGCCGACCCGGACTATTCGATCTGGCGCGGCACCAACGAGCTTCTCTCGGGAACCGACATCCTGGCGTTCAACCTCGAGACGACGATCACCGCAAACGAGGAGAAATGGGAGGGCAAGAACTGGAACTTCCGGCTCGACCCCGCACTCAGTGAAGCCGCGTTCAATGCGGTGACGCGCGACCACGGGATTCCCACGGTGTTTGCGGCGACCGCGAACAACCATGCACTGGACTTCAACGTGCCCGGCCTGCTCGAGACGATCGAGAACCTCGACCGCTCCGACATCGCGCACGCAGGATCGGGCGTTGACGCAAAGGCGGCCCGCAAGCCGGCGATCGTGGAGACGACGGCGGGTGTTCGAGTGGCGTTCTTCGCAGCCTCGACCGTGTGCAGTTGCGGTGAACTCTCGCTTTGGAACGCGACCGCACAGACCCCGGGCGCGTGGATGATCCGGTCGGGCGATGACGCTGGCTGGCAGCAAGCGGTCGACGCTGTGCGCGAGGTGGCCAACGACGTCGACTACGTCGTGTTCTCCCTGCATTGGGGCGTCAACTACGTCGAGACATGGCCGGTCGAGTGGATGCGGGCTCGTGGCGCCCAGCTCGTCGAAGCAGGCGTCGATGTGATCTACGGCCACAGCGCGCACCATGTCTTGCCGATCGAACGCGTTGGCTCCAGCGTCATTTTCTACGGCACCGGCGACTTCATCGACGACTACTCCGGCGTGGAAGGTTTCCGAAACGACCTGAGCTACATCGGGCGCGTGTCGCTGTCGCCCGATCTCCCCCCCGAGATCGACGTCATCCCGATGCGGCTGGTACACGAACCGGGACACTTCGCGATGCCGCTGACTCCAGGTGAGTCGGACTTCACAACCGTGATGGCTGCGACACGGTTGGAGTAGAGAGCCGATCGTGGGATCCCCCTCCACCGGCCGGCTTGACCGCGTGGCTCCGGACAGCGAAGCTGCTCTCACTTGCAACCGCGCCGCATATCCTTGAGTCATGGCATCGTCCTCGGCGTCGTCGCGGGGCTCGCACTCGCGATGGCATGCGGACCAAAAGGCGACCGAATCCTCGGCGAAGCATGCGGCGAGGACGGCGACTGCGAGGACGGCATGTTCTGCGACGACGAGGGCAGCACGGCCGGACAATGCACCCGCAAATGCGAACCGACGCCCGACCCTTGCCCCGGGGAGTTCGGCGAGGCCGCGTTTTGTAACGCAGCCGGCGTGT